>NZ_JBSFMS010000005.1:0-111548 GCF_053599675.1 Streptomyces sp. NPDC000880
GGGCGACCAAGCACCTGGGCGTGGCTGACATGACCCTGCCTGCGGCCACCGGGATCGTCCACGGCCTGATCCACGACAGCCGGGTGGCGGGTGGTGGTACCCCGCAACGCGCCGGGCGGCGCCTGGGTGTCGTCGATGACGCATCACGTGGAGTGCGTCGCGATCCTTGAGCCTGCGGCAAAGGGCGTCTGACCTGCGATTTTGGGTCGTGTGCATTATGTGCGTTGTAGGCGTTACGGGCGATATCTTGACGCATATTCGACGCACGTTTTGACGCACGTTCTGACGGTCGTCACCTCGCTTGAGATGCAGGTCAGGCGGACTGCCGCGGCGGCTGCGTCCTGCGCGGCCTTCACCTCGACAGCTACATCCTCGGCCCGGACCCGGACGACGGTGCCACCGAGGGCGACTTGTTTCTCAAGGTCGGCAGATGCGCTGTACGAGGTCCTGTCAGCCTTGCGCGATGCGCTCCTCGACCTGAAGTGGGGCTTCGATGAGGTCGGACGCCGACAGGTAGAGGAGGAGGGGGCCGTCCAGGGCGGCGGTGAGCTGGACGGTCAGGACGTCGAGGTCGGCGGTGCCGAGGTCTATCTGCGCCAGCAGCATGCGGATGTGCGTCCAGGAGAGGGGCGTCTCTGCTCCGGCTGGTACGGGTTGGCTGCCGTTCAGGGCGGCGCGGGCGATCTCGCGGTGCCCGATGAGGAAGCCGACTCGGGCTCGGCCGTAGGCGATCAGGCGGTCCAGTGGCGCGGCACCCGGGCCCAGCGGCGGCGGCCCGGACAGTACCTGCTCTTGGAAGGCCTTCTCGTCGTCCAGGAGCGCCTGGAAGATCCCCGCGCGGGTGCGGAACCTGCGGAAGACCGTCCCCTTGCCGAGGCCGGCCCGTTCGGCCAGCCCGTCCATGGTCAGTTTGTCCGCGCCCTGTTCGGCGAGCATCTCGCGGGCTGTGGCCAGTAGATGCAGCCGGTTGCGTACGGCGTCGGCGCGCTCGACGCGCGGCGCTCCCAAGGGCAAGGCGGTGCGATCCACAGGACTGACTCTACTGGCCGGAATAACAAGCGGGGTAAGGTCCGTTTACGCTTCTGTGCGGCGACACCGCCGACCCGCCCACCGGGCAATCCGGGGCCATCCGGGGCCAACGCGCTTGAAACCCCTCTCGGGTAACCCACGTGCCTGCGCTCAGAGGGTTTGCTGCGTCCTGGCCTTCAATCCGAAATCAAGCTGAGGTGGAGCTGATGATGAGCACGAAGAAGATCATTGCGGTTGTGGGGGCGACCGGAGCTCAGGGCGGCGGTCTTGTGCGGGCGATCCTCGCCGCCCCGGAGGGCCCCTTCTCGGTACGGGCCCTGACCAGGAACGTCGACACGGACCAGGCGCGGGAACTGGCCGCGCAAGGGGCCGAGGTGGTCAGGGCGGACCTGGACGATGAGAAGAGCCTTCGCGAGGCTTTCGACGGAGCGTACGGCGCATACGTGGTGACAAACTTCTGGGTGCAGAGGTCGCCGGAAGAAGAAAAGGCCCGGACCCGCGCCGAGATGGAGCTGGCCCAGGCTGCGGCGGCCGCGCGGGCCGCGAAGGACGCGGGCCTGCAGCACGTGGTGTGGTCCACCCTCGAGGACACCCGTCCGCACTTCGAGCGACTTGGCATCGACGTTCCGAGCGTCATGGGCACGTACAAGGTGCCACATTTTGATGCGAAGGGAGAGGCGAATGCGTTCTTCACCGAGCTTGGTGTGCCGACGACGTTCCTGCAGCCGACCTTCTACTTCGAGGCGTTCATCACCGGAGGGCAGGGCCCTCACCGCAACGAGCGCGGCGAGCTGGTCCTGACAATGCCGATGGCCGACAACAAGCTGGCGCTCATCGCGGCGGAGGACATCGGGAAGACCGCGCTCGGCATCTTCCGCCGCGGTCGGGAATTCGTCGGCAAAACAGTGAGCATCGCCGGCGAGCACCTGACGGGACAGGAACTCGCCGCGAAGTTCACTTCGGTGTTCGGCGAGAAGGTTGTCTACCGGCCGGTCACCCACGACGAGATGCGTGCGTCCGGGCAGCCCGTCGCGCTGGAGCTCGCCAATACGTACCAGTTCTACTCGGACGCTTCCGAGTACTTCACCGGGGTCCGAGACCTCGCCCTGGTGCGGCAGCTCAACCCCGATCTCCGGTCCCTCGACTCTTGGCTGGAGGAGCACAAGCGCGACATTCCGCTCGACTGACGGCCGAACACGCCTGACACTGCGAGCTCGATCCTGCGCCGCGAGCCCGACGGCCGATTCGACACCCTCGTCCAGGACCCCGCGCTGGACTGGATCGACACCGTGACTGTCGCAGGCGACGGCTACCTGTACTTCACCGTCAACCAGCTCGACCGGCAGGCGATGTTCAACAGAGGCCAAGACCTGCGGCAGAAGCCGTACCTCATCCACCGGACCCCGGTAGACGCCAAACCCGCGCGGTAAAGTTCACACGAGACAGGAATCAACCATGCGTGCTATCGCGGTGGACGGCTTCGGCGCCGTTCCGAAGCTCATCGACGTTCCCCAGCCCCAACCGGCACCGGGCGAGCTACTCGTCCGCATCGAAGCCGCCGGCGTCAACCCCATCGATGCCCGCATCGCCGACGGTTTCCTCGATGGCCAGCTGCCCCACCAGTTTCCGCTCGTCCTCGGCGTCGACGGAGCCGGCGCGGTAACGGCCGTGGGCCAGGGCGTCACGCGGTTCGCCCTCGGCGACCGGGTCGTCGGCAGGTTCCTCGCTCCCCCGATCGGCCGGGGCACCTTCGCCGAATACGCCGTCATCCCCGAACAGTCGGCAGTAACTCCGATTCCCGACCGCCTCAGCACCACCGAAGCGGCCACACTGCCCGCGGCCGGGATGACCGCGCTGGAACTGATCGACGCCACCGGGCCACACACCGGCCGAACCGTACTGGTCGTCGGCGCGACCGGCGGCGTCGGCTCCTTCCTGATGCAACTCGCCGCCGCGCGCGGCGCGCACGTCATCGCCACCGCCCGTAACGCGGACGCAGCCAGGCCCCGCGCCCTCGGGGCCGCCGAAACCATCGACCACACCGAAGCACCCGTGGCCGGTCAAGTGCGATCCGCCCACCCCGACGGCATCCACACGCTGATCGACCTGGTCAGCAACCCCGAACAGTTCGCCGAACTGCTCCGGGTGCTGCGTCGCGGTGGCACGGCGTGGAGCTCGATCGGGTCGGCCGACGACAAGCGGCTCACCGAACTCGGCCTCGCCGGAGGAAACTTCGAATCCCAAGGCGACGCGGAAACCCTTGCCCGCGTGGTGGATGAGGCCGCCGAAGGCCGGATCCGGGTGCCGGTCGAACGCGAGGTCACCCTCGACCAGCTCCCCGCGATCCTCACCGACCTCACCCACCTGCGCGGCAAGACCGTGCTGCGCATCGGCTGACGGACAGGGAGCCCCACGTCATCGACGCCCTGTAACGGCGCCAACCCTGTCGGCACTGATCCGCCCCATCTCGTATCCCCTGTCAGACCGGCGGCAGGGAACTGCCGTCACGACGCCTGGGCAAACCGCCCCCGCCCCTTGCGCTGGCATGTGTCCGCACTCTTCCCCATCCGGCTGCGGTTCAGCGGGCCCAGGTCCCTCTACAGCCCCCGCGGGGTCGCCTGGGCCAGGGTCCGCAGCGGCCGGTGTCCCTTCTCGTCGAGCTGGGCGAGCTCGTGCTCGTAGTCGACGGGATTGGGCCGTAGTAGTTGACCGCCGAGCTGCGGGCCGGGGAGATGTGCGCCAGCACTTCGTCGTCGACCCCGCGGCCCGCGCCGCGCAGTTCGCCGACGGCCAGGCCGAGCTACTCGGTGTGCCAGCAGATCACCGCGTTGGTCACGACGGTCAGGCACCACGCCTGCTCGTTCTGCTGCTCCGGCGGCGGCGTGATCTTGCCTTCGCGGGCATAGTGGAGCTGGCGGCGCAGGGAGTGGATGAACTCGCCCCGGTTCAGCTGACGGGCGATCTTGCGCCGGTAGACCGGATCGGACAAGTAGGGTCCCGTACTGGTTCTCGCCGAAAAAAACAACGCTAAGTCGTGCGGCAGCCCTTACCCCCGACCTGGGCTCATCGGGTGCGACACCATCGGACATTGGAAGAAGGTCCCAGCCGTGGGCTGGGCAATCTGTAGGTCAGAGCGCTGGTGCCCGCGGGACCGACTCCCCCAACCGGCTCGTCCGTCTGCCCGTGCTCCAGGGAGGGCGGCCCCGTCCCCTTGCAACAGGGCATGGAGATTGGGGCGCACCCCCGGCACCCGACGACCGGACCCGCCGCATCGGCGCCCCTGGGCGTCACACTTCCGTAAGATGGCACCGGCCGCGCCCCGGTCCCCGGGCGAGCACACTGGCCGTATGCACACCATCCTGGTCGTCGACGACGATCCGACCGTCGCCGAGGTCGTCACGGGCTATCTGGAGCGCGCGGGATTCGGCGTGGACCGGGCGGCCGACGGGCCGCAGGCCCTCAGGATCGCCGCCGGACACCGCCCCGACCTGGTCGTGCTCGATCTGATGCTGCCGGGCATGGACGGCCTGGAGGTGTGCCGGAGACTGCGCTCCGACCCGGCCGGCGCCGTACCGGTGATCATGCTCACCGCGCGAGGCGACGAGGACGACCGCATCCTCGGCCTCGAGATAGGGGCAGACGACTATGTGACCAAGCCGTTCAGTCCGCGCGAGCTGGTGCTGCGGGTCGAGTCCGTCCTGCGCAGGGCGAGCACCGCGGGGGAGCGGCGCCCCGGGCCCGAACTGGCCACCGCCGGCATCGTGCTGGACCCGGCCGCGCGGCGCGCCACCAAGGACGGGCGCGAACTGAGCCTGACCCTGCGGGAGTTCGATCTTCTCGCCCATCTGATGCGGCACCCGGGCGAGGCAATCGGCCGGGAGCGGCTGATGCAGGACGTATGGGGCTGGGAGTTCGGCGATCTGTCCACCGTCACCGTCCATGTACGACGGCTGCGCGGCAAGGTCGAGGACGATCCGGCCCGGCCCCGGCTCATCCAGACGGTGTGGGGAGTCGGCTACCGCTTCGACGTACCGCACAGTCCGCAGGAGCCGGCTGCCGACGTCTCCGCCTCCGCCGGCCCGTCCGCACGGGAAGGGGTCTGATCGCCGTGCGGGACATGCTGCTCATCGCCCTCTTCGCCGCCCTCGGCGCCGTGGCCGCCGGAATCGCCGGCGCCCTGGTGCTGCGGCTGCTGCGCCACCGGTCCGTGACCGTCTCGCTCACCGTCGTCGCCGCCGTGACCGTCACCGCGATGCTCGCCGGCACACTCGCCGTGGCCCAGGCGATGTTCCTGTCGGCGCACGACCTCACCGTCGTCACCACCGTCGTCGCCATGGCCGCCGTCGTCTCGCTCGCCACGGCGATGCTGCTCGGCCGCTGGGTCGTCGCCCGCAGCCGCGAACTGACCCGCGCGGCCCGCTCGTTCGGCGACGGCGGACAGTTCGCCGCGCCTGACGGGCCATCCACGGCCGAACTCGCCGCCCTCAGCCGGGAACTCGCCGCCACCAGCGACCGCCTGGCCGCTTCCCGCGAGCGGGAACAGGCCCTGGAGACCTCGCGCCGGGAGCTCGTGGCCTGGATCTCCCACGATCTGCGTACCCCGCTCGCCGGGCTGCGCGCGATGTCTGAGGCGCTGGAGGACGGCGTCGTCCAGGACCCTGATCGTTACTACCGGCAGATCCGCACCGAGGTCGACCGCCTCAACTCGATGGTGGGCGACCTCTTCGAACTCTCCCGTATCCACGCCGGAACCCTCGCCCTCACCCCCACCCGTATGTCGGTCTACGACCTGGTGGGAGAAGCGCTCGCCGGTGCGGATCCGCTCGCCCGAGAGCACGGCGTCCGCCTGATCGGCGACCCGGTCGAGCCTTGGCCCGTCGAGGTGGACGGCAAGGAGATGACCCGCGTGCTCGCCAATCTCCTGGTCAACGCGATCCGCCGCACTCCGGCCGACGGCACCGTCGCCGTCGCCGCCGAACGCCGCGACGAATGGGTCGTCCTGTCCGTGACAGACGGCTGCGGCGGCATCCCGGAGGACGACCTCCCACGCGTCTTCGACACCGGCTGGCGCGGGACCCAGGCCCGTACGCCTCCGGCGGGCGCGGGTCTCGGCCTTGCCATCGTCCGCGGCATCGTCGAGGCGCACGCGGGCCGCGCCGCCGTACGCAATGTCACCGGAGGCTGCCGGTTCGAGGTGTCGCTGCCCTCGGCGGCCGTACCGCACGGCTGAGTCGGCAGCAGGCGAAGGTCCCGGGGCGGAAACCATTCTGTCGGTATCCCGCGGTTTTCTGGAAGATTGTCCCCGGACATCGGTGGGCCCCCGGTCCTCACCATCGCGACGACGCAGCGGCTTCTTCTGCAAGGGAGCCCGTGGTGTCGGCTCAAGAAGTCCCAGTTCTTTGTCCTGCCGCGCGCGGCCGGCCTCCTGACGGGCGGCCTTCAACCGCCCCTCCAGCTCCTCCGCCCGCACCTGGTCGCCGAGCTGGCGCAGCTCGCCGACGGTGCGACGGACGTTGGCGGCCATGGGGTCGGAGGCGAAGTACGTGTTGACCGCGTCGAGGCTGTCCAGGGTGGTCGCCCGGCGGGCGATCGTCTCCAGGACGCGTCCGGCCGAATCGGCGAGGCGCTCGGCGCGCCGGGCCCGGGCGCGTCCTGGAGCTTCTGCTTGCGGCCCGAGAAGGCGTCGTGGACCTCGGTCCGCTTGTCCGCGATCTCGGCAAGGAAACCGTCGTGGTCGGCGAAGCGTGACTCGAGGTTGTCCAGGTGCAGAAGCAGCCTGGCCAGCTGGGAGTCGCAGGTGTCCGGGCTGTCGGCCGCGGCCAGTGCGCTGGTGACCGACTGACCCTCGCCCAGGAGGCTCGGGTGTCCCGCACCGGCTTCTACCCGCGCGAGAGCTCCGATGGGACAGAACGCCCCGGCCCTTACCAGCACCTGGCCAAAGGGTTCACCCACCGACTGGCTGCCCAGCAGCAGGCCGGGACCATCGCCGACCCGCGGGCCGCTCAAGTCGAACGTCTCAAGGTTCAGGTCGCCGCTCTGCGAGAGCGCTTGGTCGCCGCTCTGCGAGAGCGCTTGAAGGAGCGAGACCAGGAAGTACGGGAACTCACGGAATTCAGGACACAGGCTCTCAGCCGACTCGCCGCCCAGCGCGCCGAAATCGAGCGCCTCCGTCAGCAGGCCGCCCCGGCGCCGCTCCGGGCACGCCTGTACGGCGAGGAGGCGGTGACGGCGCTGCGGGTCATCAAGGCCGCCCAGCGTCTGGGCTTCACTCTGGAGGAGGTCGCCGAGCGGCGGGAGGCCGGCCGCCACCGCCACGGCCGCCCGGTCGCCGGGTTGCAGGAGCGGGCGCAGGCCAAACTCCCCGAGGTCGACGCGAAGTTCGCGGACTTGACCACCATCCGAACCGCGCCGGCCGCCGCCGTCGACGCGGGCTGCGACGACCTGACCGTGTGCGCCTCCATCGCCTGCTGCCTCATCTCCTTCACCGACCTTGCCGAGGAGAACCGCCATGCCGGACCCTGCTGCTGACCCCCGCCCCCACAAGATGCCGAAGGCGCTCGCGGGCCTGGCCGCCCTGGCCTGCGTGGCGTGCTGCGCGCTGCCCGTCCTGATCACCGCCGGCGTCCTTGGTGCAGGTGTCGGGGCCGTGGTGGGCTGGCTGCCCGCCCTCGCCGTCGTCCTGGCCGCGCTCGCCAGCGGGGCCTGGTGGCTCGTCCAGCGCTGCCGCTCCTGCGCGCCGAAGACCGCAGGCGAGGACGGATGCGGCTGCCAGTCGTCCACGGATCCGGTGAAGATCACCAGCACGGGCCGCCAGTAGGGTCAGCCGGTGTGACCGTCGCTCGTTCCGTTGCCCTCTTCGTCGTCGCCGCCCTCTTCGAGATCGGCGGCGCCTGGCTGGTCTGGCGGGGCATCCGCGAGCACAAGGGATGGTTCTGGATCGGCGCTGGCGTCATCGCCCTCGGCCTCTACGGCGTCGTCGCCACCTGGCAGCACGACGACAACTTCGGCCGCATCCTCGCCGCCTACCGCGGCATCTTCGTCGCCGGGTCCATCGCCTGGGGCATGGTCGCCGACGGCTACCGCCCCGACCGCTACGACGTCATCGGCGCCCTGGTCTGCCAGTCGGGGTTGAGCTGGGCCCGGGTGAAGCGGGCGGCCAGGTAGGTGCCGGCGAAGATGCCGAGGGTCTTGCCGACGACCAGGCCGATCACGACGCCGAGGGGTTCGGGGCTGGTGAACACCTCGCCCAGGGCGGCAGCGGAGATGCTCACTCCGGCGGCGAGGAGAGCGAACAGCGGTACCGCGATCCCGGCGGACAGCGGGTGCATCAGGTGCGCGACCCGGGAGGCGGGGGAAGCGGTCTCGCCCTGGTCGCGGGTGGTGCTGAGGATCAACCAGACTTCCCGGCACACCCCGCTCTTCTTGACGCGTTCTTTACACCTTATCTGGGAGGTCTTCCGCGCCCAGCCCGCCGGATACCGTGACGGCCGGCTCGGCGCGCTCCAGGCGGGCACGGAGGGTGGCGGAGAAGTTCTCGGCCCGCGAGAGCTGGACACGCAGGTCCTCGACCTTCCGGGCCGCGGCCTGCTCGTAAGTCTGCACACGCTCCAGCAGGATGTTTCGCTCCCCGGCATCCATAGCGCCGCCGGTATCGAGGCGGTCGGTGGCGTCCAGCAGATCGCGCATCTCATCCAGGGAGAAACCCAGCGGCTTCATCCGGCGGATAACCATGAGGCGGGCCACGTCGGCCTCGGTGTAGAGGCGGAAGCCACCCTGGGAGCGGGCGGACGGGATGACGAGTCCGATCTCCTCGTAGTGCCGGATGGTGCGAAGGGACAGCTCGGTCCGCGCGGCGACCTCACCGATCTGCATGTGCTTGCTGTCCACGCCCGACTCTCCTGGCTCTTCTCATCCCGGCCTGCCGCGTTCCGTACGGCCAGTCCCCATCATTCTCTACCCTAACGTTAGGGTAGAGTTGCTGGTGTTGAGGGGCGAGGCCTGGTGTCGCTCTCAGCGCGCGGTTATGGGCTTGAAGGCCCGCCCGCTGCCGTGTCGGGGCCGATGGCGCCCCCGGCGAAGAACCGAGCCTTGCAGGAGAAATGCGTGCGCGTGTCCATGGTGCCCGGCGCCGCTGCCTGCCCGCGGTGACGCTTCGCCCCTGACGCGAGCCCGCCCGCGCCTCCGCGCCCGCTCGCGTCATCCGCTTCGAAGACTTCCGGCCCGCCGAGCGGGCCGTCCGCGGGGCGTCGGCCCGTCCCCCGCACCCTCCCCGCACACCCCGGCCTGACGACCGGGGTGTGCCCGAGCACGACAGGTCCCCATTTCCTTGTCTTCTTCCTCACTGTCTCCCGCCGCGCGGCTGCGCGGCATGCGTCCGGACTGGCTGACCGATCCGAAGGTGTGGCGTACCGAGGTGCTGGCCGGCCTGGTGGTCGCGCTCGCGCTGATCCCCGAGGCGATCTCGTTCTCGATCATCGCCGGGGTCGCCCCGGCGATCGGCCTGTTCGCCTCGTTCACCATGGCCGTGGTCATCTCCATCGTCGGCGGCCGGCGGGCGATGATCTCGGCGGCGACCGGCGCCGTCGCACTGGTCATCGCACCGCTGAACCGTGAGCACGGCCTCGGCTACCTGGTCGCCGCCGTCATCCTGGCCGGCGTCATCCAGGTCGCGCTCGGCGCGCTCGGCGTGGCCAAGCTGATGCGGTTCGTGCCCCGGTCGGTGATGGTCGGCTTCGTCAACGCCCTCGCCGTCCTGATCTTCATGGCCCAGGTCCCCGAGATGCAAGACGTCCCAT
The DNA here is from genome assembly GCF_053599675.1 of Streptomyces sp. NPDC000880. Taxonomy (NCBI): domain Bacteria; kingdom Bacillati; phylum Actinomycetota; class Actinomycetes; order Kitasatosporales; family Streptomycetaceae; genus Streptomyces; species Streptomyces sp. NPDC000880. The sequence goes on from NZ_JBSFMS010000005.1 coordinate 9,825, forward strand.
GGCCCGTCTATCCGCTGATCGCCGCCGGCCTGGCGCTGATGGTGTTCTTCCCGAAGATCACCACCGCGATCCCGGCCCCGCTCGTCTCGATCATCATCCTCACCGTCATCACGGTCGCCGCCGGAATCGCGGTCCCCACGGTCGGCGACAAAGGCGCCTTGCCGTCCTCGCTACCGGTCCCGGGCCTGCCGGACGTGCCGTTCACCATGGACACCCTCACGACGATCGCCCCGTACGCCTTCGCGATGGCGCTCGTCGGACTGATGGAGTCCCTGATGACCGCCAAGCTCGTCGACGACATCACCGACACCCACTCCTCCAAGACCCGCGAGTCCATCGGCCAGGGCATCGCCAACATCGTCACCGGCTTCTTCGGCGGCATGGGCGGCTGCGCGATGATCGGCCAGACGATGATCAACGTGAAGGTGTCCGGGGCCCGCACCCGTCTCTCCACGTTCCTGGCGGGCGTGTTCCTGATGGTGCTGTGCATTGTCTTCGGGACGGTCGTCTCCGACATCCCCATGGCCGCACTGGTCGCCGTCATGGTCGTGGTCTCCTTCGCGACCTTCGACTGGCACTCCATCGCACCCAAGACCCTCAAGCGGATGCCCGCCGGCGAGATCGCCGTCATGGCCATCACCGTGGTCTGCGTGGTCGCCACCGACAACCTCGCCATCGGAGTTGTGATCGGCTCCATCAGCGCCATGGTGATCTTCGCAAAGCGCGTTGCCCACCTCGCGAGCGTCACCGCGGTCAGCGACCCGGACGGCGGCACGGTGGTCTACTCCGTGACCGGCGAGCTGTTCTTCGCCTCCTCCAACGACCTCGTCGGCCAGTTCGACTACGCCGGTGACCCCGACAAGGTCGTTATCGACCTGTCCGCCGCGCACGTCTGGGACGCGTCTTCCGTCGCCGCGCTGGACGCCATCGAGACCAAGTACAAGCTGCGCGGCAAGACGGTCGAGATCATCGGCCTGAACGATCCCAGCGCCGACCTCCACGGCAAGCTCAGCGGCGAACTCACCAGCCACTGATCATCTCCAACGAACCTGAACGAGAGGACCCCGACGCATCGCCGGGGTCCTCTCGTCGTACTCAGGGGCGGGTAGCTCCAAGTGATGTGTGTCACTTGAATGCGCACGAAGAAAGCGACACGCTTCGCCATCCCTGAGCGGTCGCATACGGCATCTCGCGTCTCTGAAGCGACACGCGCCGAACGCGACACGTCATTCGCCGAGACAAACGCCGACGCTGCGACATTCGAGCAGACCGACTGGCCGCAGATCGTCGCCCTCTACGACCAGTTGCTTGCTCTCGCCCCCACGCCGGTCGTGGCCCTCAACCGCGCCATCGCCGTCGGTGAGCTGCAGGGCCCCGCTGCTGCGCTGGCCCCGGTGGACGACTTGGACCTGGACAGCTACCACGCGTTCCGCGCCACGCGAGCCGATCTGCTGCGGCGGCTGGGCCGGAACAACGAGGCCGCGGCCGCCTACGAGCGTGCGGCCGCCCTGGCGCCGACGGACGCAGCGCGAAACGATACCCCCGCATGTTCGCGCACTGGCGCCTGTCTCCGACACAGTGCGCCGTGCTGATCTGATGATCAGGACGACAAGAGCCGTGTAACGGGAGACTGTTACGCACGGTTCTGTGAGGGCCGGGGGGGTGAGATTCCCCCCGGCTACTCGGCGGAGCGTTGTGGTGGACGTTCCGTTTCAATCCTCGTAGGCCCGCCGCAGCTCGTCGGCGCCGACCCGTTCGGGCGGGAGCGATGACGCTGGCGTCGGCGGCCGGACTGCGACGGCGGCTCGGCGTGCGGTTGCTCGAGCCGGCCTGATCGACCGTTACCACTGATCGTCTTCCCGCTCCTGCTCGGCGCAGGCAAGCGTCTGTTCAGCGCCACGGACAAGGACACCCAGAAGCTGAAGCTTGTCGAGCACGAGGTCTATGCCAACGGCCTGCAGAAGAACGTCTTCGACGTCGTCCGCTGACAAGGCTCCCGTGCTTGCCCTGCCGTCGCGTCCCTGGACGTGGAACTCGTCAGAAGGACCTGCTCGGCGGGCGTTGGATCACCGTGCGGACCAGAGGAAGATCCCCGCGATGTGGAGCCCGCCGGGCGTGAGGTGCGGCGGCGGCAGCTTGAGGAATCCATCGGGAAGATCTTCGAGAAGTCCGGCGGCACCGACGGCTCGCCGAAGGTGTTCATCGAGCGGGTCCGCACGGGCTGGCGGGTCTCGGTGAACACGGTCGCGACGGTCATGGCCGAGCTCGGGCTGGCCGGGCGCAAGGTCAAGCGTCGCCGGGGCCTGACCCGGCCCGGCAAGCGGCCGGCCGCGCCGGATTTTGTGAAGCGTGACTTCACCGCGGAATTTCGGCGTCCGGCCCTCTCCGCACCGAGGGCGGGACGCCTGGGCAGCAGTCGGTCACCCCGGGGTGAGTGTGCCGTCGATGCGGCGCGGGATGTTGTAGGGGTTGTCGTCGCGCAACGACGGGGGCAGGAGGCTTTCGGGGACGCTCTGGTAGGCCACGGGGCGCAGGAAGCGTTCGATGGCCAGGGAGCCGACGGAGGTGCTGCGTCCGTCGGAGGTGGCCGGGTAGGGGCCGCCGTGGACCATGGCGTGTCCCACCTCGACTCCGGTGGGCCAGTCGTTGAACAGGACGCGTCCTGCGCGTCGTTCGAGGAGTGGCAGCAGGGTGCGGGCGCCGTCCAGGTCGGATTGGGCGGTGTGGACGGTGGTGGTGAGCTGGCCTTCGAGGCCGCGCACGACGTCGGTGATCTGCTGCAGGTCGCGGCAGCGCACGACGAGTGAGGCCGCGCCGAACATCTCGCGCTGCAGTTCGGGATCGGCGAGGAAATCGTCGCCGTCGACCGTCATGAGCAGGGCTCGACCGGCGCTGGCGCTGTCGGGTGCGCTGCCCTCGGCGAGGACCGTGACCTGCGGGTGGGCGGCGACGTTTTTGGCTTCCACGCGGTAGGACTGGGCGATGCGCGGGGTGAGCATCGTGGCCCCGGTGTCGCTCTTGACCTGGCGTGCGGCGGTGTCCAGGAAGGTGGTGAGTGCTGGTCCGTCGACGGCGATGGTGAGGCCGGGGTTGGTGCAGAACTGTCCGGCGCCCAGGGTCAGTGAGGCGACGAAGGCGGTGGCCAGGTCTTCGGGGCGTTCGGTGAGGGCCCCGGGCATCAGGATGACGGGGTTGATGCTGCTCATCTCGGCGTAGACCGGGATGGGCTGGCGCCGTTCGGCTGCGGTGCGCTTCAGGGCCATGCCGGCGGTGCGGGAGCCGGTGAAGCCGACCGCCTGGATGCGGGGGTCGCTGACGAGCTGGGTGCCCAGGGTCCAGCCCTCCCCGATGAGCAGGGAGAAGACGCCGTCGGGCATGCCGGTGTCTTTGATGGCGGCCCGGATGGCCTGGGCGGCGACTTCGGAGGTGCCGAGGTGGGCGTCGTGGGCCTTGACGACGACCGGACAGCCCGCAGCCAGGGCGGAGGCGGTGTCGCCGCCGAGGACAGAGAAGGCCATGGGGAAGTTGCTGGCACCGAACACCGCCACCGGGCCGAGCGGGATGTGCTGTTGGCGGATGTCCGGGCGCGGCTGCGGAGCGCGGTCGGGCTGAGCGGGGTCGATGCGGGCGCCGTACCAGCTGCCCTCGCACAGGACGTTGGCGAACATGCGCAGCTGTCCGGTGGTGCGGGCTACCTCGCCGGTCAAACGGGCCAGCGGCAGGCCCGTTTCCAGGTGGGCCCGTTCGACGATGGCGTCGGTGGCGGCGGTGAGGTGGTGGGCGATGCTGTCCAGGAATCGGGCGCGCTGCCAGGGATGGGTGGAGCGGTAGGTGTCGAAGGCTTCCTCGGCGAGTTGGCAGGCCCGGGCGACGTCGGCGGCCTGCCCGTGGTGGTAGGGGGGATCGAGCTCCTGGCCGGTGTGCGGGTTGGTGGAACGGATCTGGGCGCCGGTGCCGGTGACGCGTTCCGCTCCGATGAACATCGCCCCTTGGAGCGGGGCTGCGGGGGCCTGGGTTTCGTGTGTGGCAGTCACCTGGGGGGTCCTTCTGTGCGGGGGTGCGGCTGGCGGTCAGGCCGTGGGGGTGGGCAGGCCGCCGATCAGTGCGGCGAGTTCTTCGAGCTCGTCCGTGGTCAGGTCGGTCAGCGGCGGGCGGACCGGGCCTGCGCTGTGGCCGATGGCGGTCATGCCGGCCTTCACGATGCTCACCGCGTAGCCGGGCTGGCGATTGCGGATCTCGGTGTATGGCAGGACGAAGTACTTGAGGAGCTTGATGACGGTGTCGTGCTTGCGCTCGCGGACGGCGCCGTAGAAGTCCAGGGCAAACTCGGGCAAGAAGTTGAAGATGGCGGACGAGTAGGTGGTGACGCCAAGTTCGAGGTAGGGCAGGGCGAAGGTTTCCGCGGTGGGCAGGCCGCCGATGTAGGTGAGGCGTTCCCCGAGGCGGGTGTAGATCCGCGTCATGGCGTCGATGTCGCCTACGCCGTCCTTGTAGCCGATGAGGTTGGGGCATCGGTCGGCGATACGGGCGAGGGTGGCGGCGGTGTAGACGGCGTTGGCGCGGCTGTAGACGATCACGCCGAGCGAGGTGGAGCGGCAGACGGCCTCAACGTGTTCGGCCAGGCCCTGCTGTCCGGCCTCGGTGAGGTAGGGCGGGAAGAGCAGGATGCCGTCGGCGCCGGCGCGTTCGGCTGCCTGGGCGTACTCGATGGCCGTGCGGGTGCCGTATCCGGCCGGGGCCAGGATCGGCGTTCCTTCGGGGGCGCTCTGTACCGCGGCGGCGACGACGCGCTCCACCTCGGCGGCAGTGAGGGAGAAGAACTCGCCGGTGCCGCCGGCGGCGAACAGGCCGCCCACCTCGTACTTGGCCAGGCGGGTGATGTTGTCGCGGTAGGCGCTTTCGTCGAAGGAGTGGTTGTCGGCCGTGAAGTGGGTGACGGGGAAGGAGAGCAGGCCGGATCCGATGCGCTGGCCGAGTTCTGACGGGGTGAAGGACGTCATCCGGGTTCTGCTCCTGGAGTGAAAGGGGGGCGCGGTCCGGTCGTGGGTGCTGCACGGTACCGGCGCCCTTGGCGTGTGGCGGACAGGGCTGGGCGCCGGCAGCCGCTGCTGCTGTGGCGCTGAGGACGACGCTACGAGCAATAACTCATGCCCGTCCAACACTGAATTCGCATCCGCAGATACCAATAGGGTATTAGAGGCGGTGCGCCGCCGGGGCGGGACATGCGTCTGGCGCGGGCTCCGCCGCTGTCCACGTCCAGCGGAGCCCGCGCCAGGTCTGCGCGCCACGGGAAGGGGCACGGACAAGCGGGTGTGGTGAGGCGTTAAGGGCGCTTGCCGACCTCGTGGGTGGCCTGGGTCCAAGCGCGCGCCTGGTCGGTGAGGGTGATGCCCAGGCCGGGGCGGGAGGGGACGTGCATGCGGCCGTCGCTGATGGTGAGGCGCTCGTTGAACAGCGGCTCCAGCCAGTCGAAGTGCTCCACCCAGGGCTCGATCGGGTAGGCGGCGGCCAGGTGGAGGTGGATCTCCATCGCGAAGTGGGGAGCGAGCTGGAGGTTGTGGTGCTCGGCGAGGGTCGCGAGCTTGAGGAACTGGGTGATGCCGCCAATGCGCGGGGCGTCGGGCTGGATGATGTCCGCGGCGTTGCTGCGGATCAGCTCCCAGTGCTCGGCGACGCTGGCGAGCATCTCGCCGGTGGCGATGGGGGTGTCCAGGGACGCGGCGAGCGCGGCGTGGCCCTGGGCGTCGTAGGCGTCCAGGGGCTCTTCGATCCAGACGAGGCTGAACTCCTCCATGGCCCGGCCCATGCGCTGGGCGGTGGGCCGGTCCCACTGCTGGTTCGCGTCGACCATCAGCGGGACGTCGTCGCCGATGTGCTCGCGTACCGCGCTCAGGCGGCGCAGGTCCTCCTTGCGATCGGGATTGCCGACTTTGATCTTTATGCCGCCGATGCCGCTGGCCAGTGAGGCGGTGGCGTTGTCGAGGACCTGCGCGGTGGGGGTGTGCAGGAAGCCGCCGGAGGTGTTGTAACAGCGCACGGAGTCGCGGTGGGCGCCCAGGAGCTTGGCCAGCGGCAGGCCCGCGCGCTTGGCCTTGAGGTCCCACAGGGCAACGTCGTATGCGGCGATGGCCTGGGTGGCCAGCCCGCTGCGTCCCACCGAGGCGCCGGCCCAAGCCAGTTTGGTCCAGATCTTGCCGATGTCGCTGGGGTCCTCGCCGAGAAGGTTGTCGGCGATCTCCCTGGCGTGGGCGAACTGGCCTGGCCCGCCGGCGCGCTTGGAGTAGCTGAAACCGATGCCCTGGTGGCCCTGCTCGGTCCCCAGTTCCACGAAGAGGAACGCCACTTCGGTCATGGGCTTTTGGCGTCCGGTGAGGACCTTGGCGTCGCTGATCGGCGTGGCCAGTGGCAGGGTGACCGAGGAGAGCTTGATCCAGGAGATCCTGTCGAGCGTCGCCTCGCCTGCACGGTGCGCGGCATTGGTTGTCGTGTGGGTCATGGTCACCACTTCGTGTCCCTGGGGTGTGAGGCGGATGCGACCGGCCCTTTGCCGGGCGGCGGTCTTGAATCACGAGTCGGCGGGTGCGGTGCGCCCGGCGGGCGCCGCGGGGCGCACGTCGCGTCTGCCGTGCTGCGAGTGGGCGGTTGCCGGCGTGCGGCGTGCGTTGGGTTCACGCTCGGGGAACGTACCCCAGCCCGGAGGCAGGGGTTCCGGAAGGGGGGCGGGGTGGCTGCGGCATGACGTGGTGCTCCCAGTGCGAAGGCGATCGGCCCGGCCACGGCCTTGCGGACGGGGTTGGCGGGCGGCTCGCCGTTGAACTCCCTTTGAAGCTAAGGTCGGTGATTAATCCACGTCCAACATAAATTTTGCATGCGCTGATACCTGGAGGGAATCGTTGTTCACGCTGGCGCAACTCACGAGTTTCGTGGCGGTAGCCGAGGAGCTGCACTTCACCCGGGCCGCGGAGCGGCTGCAGATGACCCAGCCGCCGCTGAGCCGGCAGATCCAGCTCCTGGAGCACGACTTGGGCGTGCAGCTGCTGGATCGCACCAACCGCTCCGTGCGGCTGACCCCGGCGGGCCGCGCCTTCCTCAACGAGGCCCGCCGCATCCTGCGCCAGGCCGAGCACGCCGCCCTCGCCGTACGGCAGGTCTCCGCCGGGGAGGCGGGGGCCATCGCGATCGGGTTCACGGCGGCCGGCGCCTACTCCGCCCTCGGCACGTTGCTCAACGTCGCCCGCTCCGCCATGCCCGGCGCGGAGATCCTGCTGCGCGAGCTGGTCACCCGCGACCAACTGGAGGCCATCACCGAGGGCTCCCTCGACCTCGGCATGATCCGGCCCGCAAACACTGGACCTGACCTGGAGACTCGGCCCGCCATAAAGGAAGGCTTGCTCGCAGCCCTGCCCACCGGTCATCCGCTCGCTGCGCGCGAGGGGAACCTGTGCGTGGGGGACTTTGACGGGCAGCACGTGCTGATGTACTCGCCGGTGGAGTCCCGCTACTTCCACGAGCTGCTCGTCAGCATCTTCCGCGCGGCCCGGGTCGCGCCCATGTTCACCCAGTACCTCAGCCAGGTCCACAGCATCCTGGCGATGGTCAACGCAGGGTGGGGCATCGCGCTCGTCCCGGAGGCAGCAGCTCAGATGCAGTTCACGGGGATCACCTTCAAGTCGCTGTCCCTGACCGAACCCAAGCCCGTTGAGCTGAACCTGGTGTGGCGGAAAAACAACGACAATCCCGCCCTGCATGCCCTGCTCCGGCATCTGTGACACGCGGGCGATACACGCACATCCCGCCGGAGTCATGCGCGCAAGGTATCGCAGCCTACAAAAATCGATATAGACGGGAATGAGAAGCGAACCTACGGTCATCACTCAGCCACTCGTGCTGTGGCTTGGACCACAAGCGGCAACGCCGCCGCCACCCCCAGGTCTAGGAGATTGACCTCATGACAGCTCTCGACCGGCAGGACGAGCCGGTGACCGCCGTCCCCACCGCCAAAGCAGGCCGTGTCAGGTACCTGATTCTGGCCATGCTGTTCGCCGTCACCACGATCAACTACGCAGACCGCTCAACCCTCTCGATCGCGGGCGACTCCATGCAGAGGGACCTTCACATCAGCTCCGGGGAGCTGGGCATCCTCTTCTCCGCGTTCTCCTGGTCCTACCTCATCGCCCAGATACCCGGCGGATGGCTGCTGGATCGATACGGATCCAAGAAGGTCTACGGGGCCGCGATCTTCCTCTGGTCCCTGTTCACCATGCTGCAGGGCACCATCGGGTTCTTCGCCGGAGCAGCTGTCGTGCTGCTGTTCGTGTTGCGCTTCGTGGTCGGCGCGGCCGAGGCGCCGTCCTTCCCCGGCAACTCGCGCATCGTCGCCGCCTGGTTCCCCACCAAGGAACGCGGCTTCGCCTCCGCCCTGTTCAACTCCGCCCAGTACTTCGCCACGGTCGCCTTCGCACCGCTGATGGGCTGGCTCGTCGTCGCCATGGGCTGGGAACACGTCTTCACCGTCATCGGCGGCGTCGGTGTCGTCCTGGCACTGATCTGGACGAAGGTCATATTTCCTCCGCGCAGCCATCCGAGGATGACGGCGGCCGAGCTCGCCTACATCGACGCGGGCGGCGCCCTGATCGACATGGACGCCCCCACCGCCCAGGAAGAGGCCAAGGCCAAGGCGGCCACCAGCGGCAAGGAGAACATGCGTCACATCAAGACGCTGCTCACCAACCGCACCATGCTCGGCATCTTCGTCGGCCAGTACTTCATCAACACCATCACCTGGTTCTTCCTCACCTGGTTCCCGGTGTATCTCGTCCAGGAACGCGGCATGAGCATTCTGGAAGCTGGCTTCGTCGCCTCGCTGCCCGCACTGTGCGGCTTCTCCGGCGGAGTGCTCGGCGGATTCCTCTCCGACAGCCTCGCCCGCCGCGGCGTCAGCCTCACCGCCGCCCGCAAGATCCCCATCGTCGTGGGCCTACTGCTGTCCACCAGCATCATCATCTGCAACTACGTCTCGGCGTCCTGGCTGGTCGTGCTCATCATGTCCCTCGCCTTCTTCGGCAAGGGCCTGGGCGCTCTGGGCTGGGCCGTGATGGCCGACGTCTCGCCCAAGCAGATCGCCGGTCTCGCTGGCGGTGTGTTCAACGCCTTCGGCGCTGTGGCCGGCATCGTCACCCCGCTCCTGATCGGCTACATCATCGACACCACCGGCTCCTTCGACCTGGCCCTCGCCTTCGTCAGCGCCTGCGCCGCCATGGCCGTCATCAGCTACGCCGTCATCGTCAAGGACATCAAGCGCCTCGACCTCGAAGGCGCCGACGACCACGCTCACCAGCCCCAGCCGGCCTGACCCCAGCCCCCGGACAACCGGCCCCCGCACACGCCGCTTTGGGGCCAGTAGACGAGGCGGAGCCAGGCCCAACGGCCTGGCTGGCTCACACGTGCCGCCCTCCGGGCCACAGGCACCACTCCTGCACCACCACGCACGTAAGAGCCGCATTCCGCCCAAGCGTTCAACGCAGCACTCCATCGCTGCCAGGAGTTCCAGCAGGTGGCCTGTCCCTGGTCGAGGCTGTGACACTGCGGGGCTTCCGCGGCTCTGCTTGACGCACGGCCGCGGCCGTGACGCACGTTTGACGCACAGGCGCTCTCGGCCCGGGTCTGGAAGCCCTAGAAATGCCACCTGGCCTGCATCTTTCCTTGCGAGTGGCAAGTTGCACATCTTCCCGATGACGCATCACGTGGAGTGCGTGGCGATCCTTGAGCCTGCCGTAAAGGGCGCCTGACCTGCGGGTTTAGCTGGCGTGCATTATGTGCGTCACGGGCGATATCTTGACGCAAGTTTGACGCACGCTCTGACGATCCGTCATCCGTGCTGAGGCGCATGTCAGACGGCCGCTAAACAGAAACGCGCGGTGGAAGGCGCGGTGGGCCGCTTCCGCCATCCACGCGGGGACAGCTGAACGACGCCTCGTCCCGCCACGGCGTCCCGTACTGCGGCTTCACCCGTCGCGGGGGCCAGGACCATGTGGAGCTCTGGCGGTTCCGCCACGGCGCCGCCTCCGGCTTCAGCCCTGCTCCCCAGGGTCGGGAGGACGTCGTCGATGCGGAGATTGTCGATGACGAGCTGAAGGGAGGTGCCGGATGAGCGTTCCCAACAACCCACCTCCCGGCGACCGGAGGGAGCGCCCGTCGCTGACGGTTCGTGACCGACGCAGGATCGACCCGGTCACCCTCCAACTGCGGCCCGACTCCTCCAAGGAGAAGGCCACGCCCCGTCCGGGCGAGCGGGACGGTCCCCTGGCCGGACGGGGCGGAATGGGGTCCGGCGCTGCCCCGCCCCCGGCTCAGATGCGGGAGTCGCGGGAGCGCCCCCGCGGGTCGGCCGCCGTGTACGTGTGCGGGCTCAGCGGATTGCCCGCGGGGGCAGCCAGACCCCGTTTGGCGACAGCTGACGACGTATACGGTGCGGGACGTCACAGCCCCTCAGAGCCGATCGCGGCCCCGGCAGGGGCTAGTTCTTCCTCCGGCTTGTCGGCGATGACAGCTTCGGTGGTGAGGACACAGACCGGCGATGGACGCCGCGTTCTGCGGTCAGTGCCTCGTCGTCACCGACGACATGCGCCGCCGCGCGCTCGACGACACCAACGCGTTGTGCGAAGGACTCGTGGCCCTCACGCCCTGATAGTCGGAATCCGACCGGGCGAGCCGAGGACCTCGGCGGTGCCTGCTTCCTGTACGGCAGATCTCAAGCAAGAACGGCAAAGGACAGGCATGGACGAGACAGCGACGTTTCGCGTAGGGATCCGGTTCGCCGGACCAGCCTGACGGACAGGACCAGCCTCAAGGATTCGGCATCCAGGCGAAAGACGTTCGCCGCTGCGCTGCAGTCGCAACCCGCGGCTGGCTGACGTCGCGGATCCCATGAGGTCTGTCGGCTCACCTGCAATCCGAGGTGCGGTCGCACACAGCAGGCCGTTGTCAGTGGCCCCCGCTAATCTGCACAGATCCGACCGTTTACACCGTTCCAGGAGGTATTCATGGCCTCGCGACTCAACCCGTATCTCATCTTCGGCGGCGACGCCCGGCAGGCGCTGGAGTTCTACAAGGAGGTCTTCGGCGGCACCCTCACGCTCAACACCTACGGCCAGTTCGGCCAGCAGGGCACCCCGGAGGCCGACAAGATCATGCACGGCATGCTGGAGACCCCGAGCGGCTTCACCCTGATGGGCGCCGACACCCCGTCCGGGGAGCACACGCCGGGCAACAACTTCTCGGTGAGCCTCAGCGGCGACGACGACGTCGAGCTGCGCGGCTACTGGGAGAAGCTGTCCGCCGGCGGCTCCGTGTCCGTCCCGATGGAGAAGCAGATGTGGGGCGACGTGTTCGGCATGTGCACCGACCGCTTCGGCATCCCCTGGATGCTCAACATCGGCCAGCCGCGCAGCTGACCGAACCCACCCGCGGGTAACCCCAGCCAGATCGCACATCTACGTGCACGTTCCGATCACGAGTGGCGGGGCGCTGCTCTTGGCGTACCCCGAGGATTCGATTGGTTCGACGAGCCATACAACCGCACACGCCTCGCAGTTAGCGCCCTTTCCCTTGCGAGGTGGGGTGCCAGGACAGCCGGGTCGCTACGTAGCCGCGAGCGAGCCATTCGCTACCTCGCGCGCACCGCGCCCGCATCGGCATCATTGCCGCGCCTGCGTCCAGGGTGCGGTCATGGTTCTTGAGCCCCTCACTCAATATGGCCGTGTCCTGCGGCCGGGCGACTCGGCTGCTGGGTGTGGGGAAACGTGGTCGTCGGCAGTGGCTGGTCGACGACGAGTTGTGGGCGCCGGAAACCCTGGGCCCGGGCGGGCTGTCCCGCACCCGCCGCGCCGCCACCCACGACACGCTACTGGAGACCGGCTTCACGGGTCGCCGCCAGGGCTCCCGGCCATCCGCCGATCATCGCCCCGCCGTTTCCGGGTCCGAGGGCGGACCATGGAAATACAGGTGATGGTGATGAACGGCTCGATCCGGATCGGACAGGTGCGCGGGATACCTTTGCGGACGCACTGGAGCGTGCCGCTGCTGGTCGTGTTGTTCGCCCACGGGCTGGGCAGCCGCACCCTGCCCTCGTACGTACCCGGGCTGTCCTCCAGCGTGTACACGCTCGGAGCGCTGGCCGGGGCGCTGCTGCTGATGGCCAGCCTGGTGGTCCACGAGGCGGCGCACGCGCTGACCGGCCGCCGGGCGGGCATTCCCGTCCAGGACATGACGCTGTGGGCGCTGGGCGGGATGACCCGGATGGACCGGCCGAGGACCGCCCGCGCGGCGTTCGTGGTGGCCGTCAGCGGGCCGCTGGCCAGCCTCGCCGTCGGCGGGGCCGCCCTTGCGGCGGGGATGGGGACGTACGCGTTGTTCGGCCGCTCGGTGCCCGCCGCCGTACTCCTGTGGCTCGGCGGGGCCAACCTCCTCCTGGGGGTGTTCAACCTGCTGCCCGCCGCCCCGCTGGACGGCGGCCGGGTACTCCAGGCGGCGGTGTGGTGGCGCACCGGCGACCAGGACCGGGCGCAGCGGGCGGCCGGGCGCAGCGGGCAGGTCTTCGGCTGGCTGCTGGTCGCGGCCGGCGTGCTGTCGTTCGCGGGCGGGACGCCGGGCGGGCTGTGGCTGGCGCTGATCGGCGGGTTCGTCGCGATCGTGGCGTCGGCGGAGCGGAAGCGGGCCGCGCTGGGCGCGGCGCTGCGCGGCATCAGGGTGGCCGAGGCGATGTCCGGCCCGGTGACCACCGGCCCGGACTGGCTGACCGTCGACCGCTTCATCGACGAGGTCGCCGCCCACGCGGGCCACTCGGTGCTGCCGCTGCTCGACTTCGAGGGCCGCCCCAGCGGCGTCGTACAGCTGCGCCGGCTGGCGGCGGTGCCCCCCGCGCGGCGGCCCGCGGTGCGGGCGCGCGATGTGGCGGCCCCGCTGTCACGGTGCACGGTCGCGGCTCCCCAGGAGCCGATGGAGGACGTCCTGGACCGCATCGGCTCCACCACCGGCACCGGCCTACCCGTCCTGGTCATGGACGCCGGGCATCTGGCCGGGATCATCACCGCGCACGACATCACCCGCCTGGTCCGGCGCCACACCCTGGGCTCGGCTCCCGGTTAGTGCTCGCGGTCAGTGCTCGCGCTCCACGAGGTTCTTGAACTGCTCCAGGTCCTGCCGTACGAGGCGTTCGATCGCGGTGGCCTGCGCGAATCCCTTCGGCCCGCCGAAGGTCTCCGTGACGGCGCCGGGGTCGTACTCCAGCCGGACCTGGATGCGGGAGTGCTCCGCGTCGATCGGCAGCACCGAGAATGTGCCCGCCAGTCGCGGCCCGTTCGTGGTCCGCCACGCCATCACGCGGCCGCGGTCACGGTCGGTGATCTCGGCATCGAACCGCTGCGCCCGGCCGCCGGCCTCGACATCGAAACGCGCCCGTTGCCCGCCTTCCGCCCGGGCCTGCCGCACACCTCCGACGAACCGCGCGTACTCCTCGACCCGGTGCAGGCGGTCCCAGGCCACCTGGGTGGGAACGCTGATATCGATCTGCTCTTCGAGAGTACTCATGAGTAACCTCACCTGATCGGTCCACGCCCCCTCCCCTCCAGGGTGCGCCGCCCATAGCGCGCAGGCCACGGCGTCAGGTCCGGAGCGCCACGGCGTCGTGGTGCGACCGGCCGACGACGCGGGCACGCGGCGACAGACTGTTCGAGCTCACCGACGCGCTGCTGTGCGCGGACGGCCCGGTGACGACGCCCGCGGATCTGACGCTGCGGGCCGAACACCGCCGCGGACACGGTGCACTGCACGACGCTCTCAACCGCGTCGGATTGACGCCCGGCGGCGCGGCGGACGTTGGCCGCGCTGCGTCGCAAGGGTGACGGGAGCGCGGCGGCACCTGAGACGGTGCGCCGCAAGCGCAAGGTGCTGGTGCATGCCCTGCACTACGCCATCGAGCAGGGCGAGTTGGGCAGACCCCGGGAGCGGAACCGCCGGCGGGTGCCCAAGCAGGTGGTCGCGGTCGACCCGCGGGTGGTGGCCAACCCGCAGCAGGCGCTGTCCCTGCTGACCGCTGTCTCCTACATCGGGAGCTACCGGCGGGCACAAGGAGGCCCATCAATGGCTCGGAAGACTACGGTGCAGGTCCGCCGGGTCTATGATCCGGCGCAGGGCGACGGCGCCAGAGTGCTGGTCGACCGAATCTGGCCACGAGGACTGACCAAGGACCAGGCTCACCTCGACGAGTGGTGCAAGCAGGTCGTACCGTCCACAGAGCTGCGCAAGTGGTACAGCCACGACCCCGCGCGTTTTGCCGAATTCGGCCGCCGCTTAGCCGGCGGCGGTATGGACGGCTGGGCGGTACCGATGGCCACCGACATCGCCTTCGCCCTCGCGGCCCTGGCCGTCATCTCCACCCATCTGCCGACCGCCCTGCGGGCCTTCCTGCTCACCCTCGCGGTCGTCGACGACCTCGGCGCCATCCTTATCATCGCCATCTTCTTCACCTCCGACCTCAACCCCGTGGCGCTGGCCGGGGCGTTCGCCGGACTCGTCCTCTTCTACGTCCTGCAGCGGCTGCGGGTGCGGGGCTGGTGGTGGTACCTGCCGCTCTGCCTGGCGATCTGGGCCCTGATGTACAACGGCGGTGTCCACGCCACCGTCGCCGGCGTCGCCATGGGCCTGATCCTGCGCACCACCCGTGACGAGGGCGAGAAGGCATCGCCCGGCGCGCGCACCGGCACCTGCTGCACCCCTTCTCCGCCGGCGTCGCGGTACCGCTGTGCGCCCTGTTCGCCGCGGGGGCCAGCGTTTCCGGCGACGCGCTGGGCAAGGTGTTCACCAGCCCCGAACCCCTCGGCGTGGTCCTCGGCCTGGTGATCGGCAAGATCCTCGGCATCTTCGCCGGCACCTACCTGGCCGCCCGTTTCACCCGCGCCCAACTGAACCCGGATCTGGCCTGGGTAGACGTCTTCGGCCTGGCCACGCTGGCCGGAATCGGTTTCACCGTCGCCCTGCTCATCGGCGAACTCGCCTTCCCCACGGGAGACGTCGGCGAGCACGTCAAGGCCGCCGTCCTCATTGGCTCCCTGATGGCCGCCACGCTGGCCGCCCTGCTCCTGCACCGCAGGAACGCCGTCTACCGGCGCCTGTACGAGGAGGAGAACCTCGATGAGGACGCCGACGGCATCGCCGACATCTACCAGCAGAGCGACCCGGGCGGCAGCGCGTCCACCAGCCGTCAGAACGGACAGCCCGGCTGATGACCACCGCCGAAACCTTGGTACTGGCGCACGTGATCATCATCGCCGCCCTGGTTATCCGGACCGCGATCGGCGAGATCCGGCACCCGGGCAGTGCACGCAGCCAATGTGTCTCACCGACGGCCGGGCTCCGCGGGTCTCACAGTTGCCCTGGCCACCGCCGGGATCGGCTGGAGCCACGCCGGTTGGGCAGCGCTGGCCTGGGCTGTACTCACCGGGGCACTCACCGCCTTTCTGGTCAGCCAGGGCACACACCATCACTGACCTCAGACCCCCAATCAAGGAGCGCAGCATGTCGGCCAGACGGACCCGGGATCGTCCTGGCAGCCTCCGGGGTAACTCTCACGCTGGCCGGGGCGGCGTAGCAAGTCTTGCCCGGCCCCGGGCCTGCCCGACCTCGTCGTTGGCCTGGCCCTGCTGACCACCGGGCTCGTCATGAGGGCTGCCGGCCCCAGCCTGCGCGGCTGATTCGACGGCAGCGGGCCACGCCCACACGGCGGCCCTTCCGCTGACCACCTCTGACAACAGGAGCCACACGACGATGACCTGGCAGTGGATCGGACTTGCGATCTTCTCCCTCGCCTTGCTGCCTGCCGGACTGGCCATGGTCGGCGGCTGGGCACCCCGCCTCCACCGCGCCCACCGCGCCCACCGTCGCCACCCAGGCAGGCACCCCTATCGGTAGCGCCACGGGGACGCTCCGGTGGTCTGTCGCCTCTCGTACAGCCGTACCTCGACGGTCTGCTCGTCCGGCAGAACAAGGGTGATGCGCGCGTACGGTTTTGCTGGAGAGCCGCTCACAAGTCCGACCCATTTATGCCGGGCCGATCTCCAGCGCACGCGCCTGGCGACGCAATTCCCCACGGGCCGTCGGCGAACGACCCAGCGTGGACCAGTGCGGGTGCCAGAGAATCCGGGTGGACAGCCGCAGGAGCCGACGGTCTTGGCGTCATGCCCGACGGCGGCCGGTTGCTTCTCGATGTCCGGTGGTTCTCATCCACCGTCAGGGAGGGGGTGGGCCGGGAGGGCGCCGGAGGTGACGCCATCGGCCTTGGCTGCGTCGGCGACGGCCTCGGCGGCGGCCTCTGCGGCCTGCGCCGCGTCGTTGGCGGCCTGGGCAGCCCTGTCGTCTGAGGATTTCTCGCGGGTGGCCGGTGACTGGGGGAGCACCTCGCTGAAAGCGCGGGACACACCCTGGAGTGCGGAGGTGACCTCGCTGGGGATCACCCAGAATGTGCTGCCTGAGCCTTGCGCGAGTTGCGGCAGCATCTGGAGGTACTGGTAGGCGAGCAGCTGGGGGTCGGGGTCGTTGCGGTGCACGGCCTGGAACACCTCGTCGATGGCCCGGGACTGGCCCTCGGCCTGGAGGATCGCAGCGGTACGGTTGCCCTCCGCGCGAAGGACAGCAGACTGCTTGTCGCCTTCAGCGGTGAGGATCTGCGATTGGCGTTGTCCTTCGGCCCCGAGAATCGCGGCCCGTTTGTCCCGCTCGGCCCGCATCTGCTTCTGCATCGCGTCTTTGATGGACTGCGGGGGGTCGATGGCCTTGATCTCCACTCGGTTGACCCTCAGCCCCCACTTGCCAGTGGCCTCGTCCAGCACGCCACGGAGCTGGTTGTTGATGGTGTCGCGTGAGGTGAGAGTCCTTTCCAGGTCCATGGATCCAACGACGTTGCGCAAGGTGGTGACGGTGAGCTGCTCGACTGCCTGGAGGAAGTTCGCGATCTCATAGGCGGCCGCTCGTGGGTCGGTGACCTGGAAGTACAGGACGGTGTCGATTTCGACGACCAGATTGTCCTCGGTGATGACCGGTTGTGGTTTGAAGGAGACGACCTGTTCCCGCAGGTCGATCACCGGATGGACACGGTCGATGTAGGGGATGACGACGTTGAGGCCGGGTTGCAGTGTGCGGTGGTAGCGGCCGAGTCGTTCGACATTGCGAGCGCGTGCTTGGGGCACGATGCGTACCGCCCGCAAAACGGTGAAGACTGCGAAAAGCGCGACGATCAGTCCAGCGATGAGGAACGCCGAGGCTTCCATGGTTCACTCCCGGGGATAGACGAGTGCGGTGGTGCCGCTGATCTCTATGACATCGACGGTGGTTCCGGGAGGAATCACCAGCGTCTCGTCATAGGAGCGGGCCGTCCATTCCTCGCCGCCGATGCGGACCCTGCCGCCCAGGTCCGTCACCTCCGAGACGACATAGGCAGCCCTGCCGACCAGTGCGTCTATGCCGAATCGCTGCACCGGGGGATGGAGCACGTGGCGCAAGGCAATGGGGCGCACGAACAGCACGCTGACCGTGGCGACGATGGTGAACACCAAGAATTGCAAGGGCAGCGGAAGTCCGACCGCGGCGAATGCCGCCGTGACCAACGCGGCCCCACCCAGCATTCCGAGCGCAGCAGTGAGAGTGAAGATTTCCGCTACAGCCAACACCGCTGCGATGATCAACCAGATCAGCCATAGATCCATTGCATGCCCCTCCTGACTGGTGCGGGTGCGTGAATGGCTAGACGATGCTCCCTTGGCCGCCGATACGGGACAGCCGCGTACCCCTGAGAAAAGAAAGTCCTGCCGAACGAGCGGAGCTGTACTGGTGTAACGTGCCTCAGGCGACTACTTCATACTTTTAAAGTAATTTTACCCGTTCCGAAAAAGCGGGCTTTTTCCGTGCAGACGAGGCGATCTAGAGTTCTCCAGCCGTAGATCGTGATCTTGCTGGTCGGGTGTCGCGCCTTGGATGAGCTGATCCCTGTTGGGAGTGGGCGGGCGAGGTTCGCTCGCCATCTCAGGCGGGCTGGTCCGCAGGCGCGGCCACCGGTGATCATCGTGGTTTGTGAAGACGACGAACGATCAAGCGGTGGCCGCGTGACGCTCATCGAGGACGGCCTGCGCGTCCGGAACGGATTCGCCGAGGGCCCGCTCGACGGCGCGGCACTGCGCCGCGGCCCGCGCCGGATAGAAGCTGGACGAACTGCAGGAGAACGCCGACGCAATGACCGACGCGGAACTCCGCGACCAAGTGAACCGGGCGCTGCGCCACTTCATGCAGCGCCAGCCGCACGCCGATCAGGTCGCCAGCATCGCCGAGCAGATCCGCCACGGGTGCGCATCGACTGGTCGGCGGCCGACCGGCTCGCCTGCGCCTGACGCTCAACACCGTCGTAGGGGGTAGGAGCCCCTGGCCGGGCGCGGCAGGCCCCCAGCGCGCTTCCGCCGAGGGACGGATCAGGCACGCGTCGCGGCCTGGCCCGGCGCGTACGACAACGGGAGTACCGGCGGGCCGCAAGTACCTGTGTCCGAACTGTTGCCCCGCACTCTGTACGCCATGATCGTCGACTCCGCGCGCGACAACCGCACCGGGCTCCGGCTGCGCTGGCTCGCCCACGGGGGTGTGCGTACGCCCGCCGCAGGATTGGGTACGGGAGCAGTAAGGCCACCCAGGAATGCGCCGACGATGCTGGTGAAGGCCGCGCCGTTCGGTCCCTCCGGGCCTACCCCGAAGGGGCGAAGGCCCGGCGAGCCGGACGATGGAGGAGGTCCCATCCGTGGTCCACATCCGATGGCCGTTCGCGTGGCTGGCTGGATCGCTCGTGCCGCCAGTGCGCCGCACTGGCGGTGGCGGGGTTTCCATGACGGCGGCCTGTCGCTGCCCGGAGAGGTTCGCATCCGGGCTGCCTGCGATGCGCTCGCCGACGGGGGGCTGACGATGAGCGCGCCGGTCGTGGTGGGCGTGGACGGCTCGCCGTCGAGCCTGGCCGCGGTTGACCTCGCGGCCCGCGAAGCGCTGCTGCGCGGCTGCGGATTGCGCATCGTCCACGCGTTCACCTGGCCGGCCATGCACCCGCAGCTTGGCCTACCGCAGTCGGCTCTCGCCGAGGGCGGGCTGCACAGCCTCGCGGACCGCGTCGTCGCCGACGCGGTGCGGCGGGCGCACGCCGCCGCACCGGAGGTGGCGGCCGCCCATGCCGCCGTCGTCGGCGAGCCGCTGACGGTGCTGACTGGCCAGTCGCGCACCGCGGCGCTGGTCGTCGTCGGCAGCCGGGGCCTTGGCGGCTTCACCGGACTGCTGCTGGGCTCCGTGGCCGTGCATCTGGCGGCACACGCCCAATGCCCTGTCCTGGTCGTACGCGGCAGGCCGAGTCCTGCCGGAGAGGTGCTGCTCGGTGTCGATGGCTCCCCCGCCGGGGCCACAGCGGTCGGATTCGCCTTCAACGAAGCCTCACTGCGCGGTGCGGAACTGACCGCTCTGCACACCTGGAACGACTGGACTGGACCGGTCACCGGCGCTCCCGGTGATATGGCGCCCTTGGTGTACGACGCCGGAATGCTCCGGGATGAAGAGGCCCGGCTGCTGGCCGAGGCTGTGTCCGGCCAGCGAAGCAATGGAAGAGGAAGAAGCAGCACGGGCCGAGGACTCGGAGAGTGACGGCGAGTACGCAACCGCGGCCATCGGGGGAAGGCGGCCTGAAGCAGCGTGACGGCCCTGCCCCCTTGCGCAGTGGCTCGGTGCCACGCGAAAGGGCCGACTATGGCGATCCCGGGGCCGGAAGAGGTGAGCAAAACTGCGGGCCTGTTGCATCATCGCCGGTCCACTCGTGGGCAGGACCCAAGAGTCGAGTCAGCTGACAACCGACGCCGCGCGGGGAGGGCATCGGTTGTCCATGCAACGCCGAACGCCGAACGCAATGGACGCGCCGTTACCAGTAGTGCCGTCGTCCGCCGACCGCGTGCCCTACCGCTCCCAGAATCCACAGCAGAACCCCGATCGCGACCAGGATGATCCCGATGGTCCAGAGAATACCTATGCCTGCCAAGAGGCCGATGATGAGCAGAATGACTCCGAGGATGATCATGATTTCCTCCGGTAAGGGGAGCGCCCCCTCTCTCTTCACCGCTCCCCAGCTGTATTCGCGGCAAACCAGGACTCGCCCTGAGTCAGCGCGAGCGCATCCACCCCGTGTCCTGCTTGGTCATCGGCTACGTGGCCAGCATCAGCATTCTGGCCCTTTCGGACTGGCCGCAACTCATGCCTGCTACAAACATCTCTACAAAGTCACCAGGTGGGTTTCGGGTGGTTGTGTTTAATGAATCATTCTTGGGTGAGCTAGAAGTTATCAATCGAGTTTTGAGTGAGCGGGATGTGAGTGCTGTGGCCAAGGACGAGAAGGCCAAGGCGAAAGTCGAACAGGCCAAGGGCAAGGTAAAAGAGGCCGCGGGTCGCGCGGTGGGTAACGAAGGGGTGACGGGCAAGGGTCGCGCCGAGAAGGCGAAAGGTGATGTTCGTCAGGCTAAGGAGAAGACGAAGGACGCCTTCAAGCACTGACTTGGATCTACGGATCCGGCGCGGAAGTTTTGCAGGCCGGATCCGCCATCATGGGAGGACTCCAGACAGGTGCGCTGCTGCGCAATTCGCCCCCGCGGACCTGTCCAGTGCGGCATCCAGGGCCCGCCTGGCCGAGCAGAACGGACCTTCGGCGGAGATTTCATCGGCCTCCTCGGCGCAACGTCCAGGCCGAAAATTCGAGGCGCGGGCGCACCTGCGAGAGAAGGAGGGAGCATCCCGGGGCTGAGGCGTTGACGCCGTAACCTGATCATGCGGCGCGGGGTCGACTGCCTGGAGAGGCGCGGCTGGTGGAGCGGACGTTCGCGTGGCTGATGCGCTCACGCCGCCTGGCTCGGGACTACGAGAGTCGGACCGATACGGCCGAGGTGATGGTGTTGTGGTCGATGACCATGGTCATGAGCCGCCGCCTGGCCCGGCGGGCTGAAGGCGCTCGGGGTCTGCTCGACCAGCCATCCCCGCCCCACCAGGCGCTTCGCCTTCGACCGCACCCCTTCGACCTTCGCGGGAACCGCTTCTGAAGGCCCAAAACGTCGGCGAGCTGCCGGCAGTTCATCGGCCCACCACCGGACCGCTCACGGTCGGCCAGGATGTTCATGATCCGCTGGTAGTCGGGCGCCAGCACCGTCGCCTCGAGTCCCTCCCGCCGCACCGGCACCACCGAACCAGGCACCGCCCCGGCCCTGCCCGCCCCCGCTTCCCGCCCCGGCGCGGTCTGCCCAGCAGCCGGGGCCGCCTCCACGGCATCGGGTTCAAGCGGCTCGGACAGGACCTCGCTCACTGTCTCCCTCGTGATCACGAAGCGCTGCCAGGCAGCCTCCGCATCCCCCAGCTCGGCACGAAGCCGGTCCACTTCCTCCCGCAGCGACTCCACCCGCCGCCGAGCAGTAAGTTCCCGCTCCTCCAGCCTCGTCGTCGTCCAGGCCGAGGACAGCTCCGCCGACGCCTACGGCCTGCTGACCTCCCAGATCGAGGACCTCCGCAGCGATATGAGCCTCGACCTCGACTACCTCGGCATCGTCGTCAACCACTACGACGCCCGCCGCGGCTACATCGCCACTTCCTCCCTCGAGGCGTGGATGGGCATAAAGGATCCTCGCGTTGTCGGCCTCATCGGGGACCTGAAGGAGCAGAAGGAAGCGGTCCGCATGAAGCAGCCGCTGCTCGCGTACGCGCCGCGGTGCAACCAGTCGGTCGCTATGCGCGCCCTCGCCCGGGAGATCTCATGAGCAGCAAGTCAGCCAAGCTGGGCATGGGGGCCTCCTTCGCGCAGACTCAGACCGTCAGCTCCCGACGGCAGGCCATCAACGCCGCCACGCAGGCACCCACCGAGGGGGCCCCGCCTCCGCTGAAGCTGCCAGTGGACGTCATCAGCCTCAACCCGGCGAACCCACGCTCCGAACTGGGCGACCTAACCCAGCTCGCCGGCAGCCTCCGCGACCACGGCCAGAAGGCCGCCATCAGCATCATGTCCCGCTTCGCCTACATCGAGGCCAACCCCGGGCAAGAGGCACTCCTCGAGCCTGGCACCAAGTACGTTGCTATCGACGGGAACTCCCGCCTGGCCGCTGCCCGGGAAGCCGGACTCACCGACATCAAGGTGATGCTCGACGAGGATCTCGGCAGCGACCCCGACGAACTCCTTGAGTCGGCCTTGGTCGCCAACATCCACCGGCAAGAGCTGGACCCCCTTGACGAGGCCAAGGCCCTCAAGCAGCTGCTCACGGTGCATGGTACGCAGGAAGCTCTCGCTGCCCGGCTGCACCGGTCACAGGGCTGGGCTCCCAGCGCCTCGCCCTCCTCGGCCTCACCCCCGAGCTGAAGCAAAAGTTGGCCGCAGGCGAGGAGTCGGCCGACCTCCTCCGTCGGGTGGGGAACAAGAAGCCGGAAGAGCAGCAGCAGCACCTCGAGCGGCTGAAGGAGAAGAAGCGGCAGGAGGAGGCCGACAAGAAGACCCGGGCCAAGGACCGACAGACCACCCCCACCCCCGCGGTACAGCAACCGACCGGGACGCCGGACACGGAGGCCACCGAACGACCGTCACCCGCGGCCGATCATTACGCCGTAATAAAGCAGCCGAGCCCCACCGACACCAAGACCAAGCAGTCCGTACCCGACCCGCGGGCCAGCTCCGGCACAGGAGGCACCAAAGCGGATGGCGTGGAACGACGGGCCCGGCGTCATGGAGCTCGTGCATCGCAACATGTTCCCCTCCGAACGCCCCCGCGCCATCGGCCGCTACCTCGAGCTCCTCGGCAGCCCAGAAGCCTTCGCCGACCAGCTCGCCGAAGCCGTCGACCCCGAGTACCGGCAGCGCCTCGCCGAACTCCTCACCAAGGATCTGTAACCGCCCGGCGTACCGCGGCCCCGCCCCTCCAGCGGCACGGTGGGGGAGCGGGGCCGCCTTTTTTCGTGCCAGACCTCGGCCGGCCCTCGTGGTCAGCTTGTAGCCGAGCGGGATATCCGCGGGCAGGAACCACAGGTCGCACTGGCCCAGTTCACCCGGATCATAGCCGGTCCGCGACACCGGGTCCGCCGCCCGATAGACCGGCCTCAGTTCACGGACCCGCCTGATCGGCAGCCTGTTGTTGACCAGTTTGGTCGCGAAGACCTGCGGAAGTCGCGCACTTCACCTCGGCAAGCGGGGATCGGTGTCGGCCAGGCCTTCGGCGGCCCGGCGGATCATGCGCCACACCGTCGTGGTGGACATCGCCCGCAGTCCTCCGCCGTGCACGTTCTCGCTCCGGACCTTTCGTGTAGGTCGTAGCGGATGCAGACCGGCACGGTGCCGTGTGCGCCGATGTGGCGGCGGATGATCTGGGCGATGACGTGGAACAGTTCCGTCCCCGTACGCAGCGGCGGGCATCGAGCATTACTGGCGCATCGAGCTGGAGCCCGCACCGCGGCTCCTGATCGGCCGCCTGAACAACGGCACGTACGCCGACCAGCCGCCGCTCCTGGCGGGCGCCGTCGCCCGCATCGAGGAGCCGTTCCCGATCGAATTCGATCCCGGATCGCTGGTCCGCAGGTAGCAGCCCAAGCAGACCCTTGGCCCCCGTCGTCCCGTCCTGGACGACGGGGGCTTTTCGTTTCCTGACGTCGTCGGCCGGCTGTGTGGTGGTCGGCTGCCCCGGGTGGAATCTCTGGGCGGTTTACGTGGCTGGCCGTCCGCCGTCCGCCCCGTGTGCCCAATTCTGTGAAGGCGGCTGGCTGCGCGGGAGGGGTGCCGTGGCTGGGGCGGTCGACCGGGAGTGCCGGGCATCGTGGGCCGGGCGCCGTACCCCCGGGTCACGGATGCGGATGCGTGAGGCGATCGCACCACCGCCTGTGGCTGAGGGGGAGCAGCTGCTGCCGCGAGGTGGCACAGACCGTGGGGGCGCTCCGCTCAGCTCGCCCTGGTCGGGGCGGTCGCCGCCGGTGAGCGCGGCTGGGGCGCCATCCGTCTCGCTGAGCGCTCGGCTGGGCAAGCGGCGAGCGGGTCAACCTGGGGCAACCAGCCGCTCCACGCCAACGGTCGCGCCAAGGGAGGCAACTGCTTCTCCGCCGACAAGCCGTCGCAGTGCCTGATCGGTAAGGCCCGTAGCTGGTACCGAGAGAGCGACGGCCTCCGCCTCACGGAGACGGAAGCCGGAAAGCTGAATGGGCTTCGACGACCGCTACCCGTGGCACGAAAGCCGCACCTCCGCTTTCGCCAGCAAAGGTGACATCGACGGCCTGATCTTGAGGAAGTCCAACCGTATCAGGCTGTGCGCCTCCAGATCTCCTTCCAACGCTCGGCCGTGGCAGCAAGAACAGTTCGGTCGGTCTCACTCCGCTGTGAGCCGGTGCTCACTCCACATCGTGCGCACAGTTGGTACAAGTAGTAGCCGCTTTTCCAACCAGTCGTCCCTGCGTCGCTCCCGCATGCCCGACACGTCGAGGACGCCGCCACCGTCGGGACGCTGGAACTCAGAAGGGTGCAGATCTTGTGAGGGTGTCTCGTTGGGGTGATTCGCAGGGGTTCGGGGTGTGCCGGTGTGGGGTGGTCTCTACCGTCAGCGAGGTGAGCCGGCCGTGGGTGCGGGTACCGCGTGAGGCGGGGTGGTGTGGTGCCGTCGTTGATGGCCGCGTTGGATGCCAGAGAGAGTGAATGCCGGGCCAGGGTCGCGGAGTTGCGCAAGCAGATCGCAGAGATTTCCGAAGCGGGGCTCCGTGATGTGGCGCCGTCGACCGACCTGCGCCACTGGTACCACCACGACCGCGAGCGGTTCGCTGACTTCCACGACCGATACATCGCCGAACTGGAGGCCGCCGATCACCGGCCGGCCGTGAAGCACCTGCGTGACCTCGCCGCCCACGACAAGGCCACCCTCCTCACCGCGACGAAAGACCTTGATCACAGTGAGGCGCCGTCTCGCTCTGCACGCTCCGGTCTTCGAGCTGACATCGTTGTCTTCCGATAGGGCCGGAGTGGCTAACTGGTCTCGGCCGGAAGTCTTTCGGGGATGGACTTCGGAGCTGGTCGCGGGCGTTTTCGCCGGTCGGATGTTGGGGCTGGACCATTTCACAGCGCCGCACAGATTTTTGGACTTGCAGGTCCAATTTGTGCGTCGCACAGTGGCACTGCGCCCTGGCTTTCCAGGGCCCCGACCGGTCGAACGCGCCGTGTGGTTCGGCCGTGCGGTTCGGAGCGGAGATCGAAGCAACGGAGTGGACCATGTCGACGCGCCTTGAGGGCAAGACTGCCCTGGTGACCGGAGCGACCAGCAACATCGGACGGGCCATGGCGGAGGCGTTCGCCGCCGAGGGGGCGCACGTCGCCGTTTCGGGCCGCAGCGCCGGACGCGGCAAGGAGGTCGTCGACGGCATCCGCACCCGAGGTGGCCGCGCCGACTTCGTGCAGGCTGCCCTGGACGGCAGCGCCGCCGCCTCGCAGGCACTGGCCCGGGAGGCGACGCGGGTCCTCGGCGGCCGCATCGACGTCTTGGTCAACAACGCGGGTATCTACCCCGGAGACGCCACGGCGGCCACCGATGAGAAGACCTTCGACCAGGTTTACGCGGTCAACGTGAAGGCCCCGTTCTTCCTCACCGCGGCCGTCGCACCCGCCATGGCGGAGGCCGGTAGCGGAGCGATCATCAACCTGGGCTCCTGGATCGCCCGCTTGGGCATTCCGATCGGCGCCCTCTACAGCTCCACCAAGGGAGCCGTGGAAACCCTGACTCGGGCCTGGGCGGCAGAGTTCGGGCCGCGGGGCGTACGTGTGAACGCGATCTCCCCGGGCGTCGTGCTGACGCCCGCCCCCGGGGAAATCCACCCTGGCGAGGTCATGATGAAGGGCACCCCCGTAGGCCGGGTGGGGACCCCCGATGCCATCGCGAACGCCGCCGTCTACCTGGCCAGTGACGAGTCGGCTTTCGTTCACGGCATCGTGCTTGACGTCGACGGCGGCCGCACAGCCGTTGCCGTCATCGCCGGCTGACACGCGCTATCGCGCTGGGCGAGGCTGATGTGTCAAGCGTTCTGGCGCCGGGTCACGGCACTGCGCTGCCCGCGCGCGCGCAGGTCCGTGATCCCTTGGTCGAGAGCGGCGCGCAGGTGGGCGGATTGACCCGTCGACAGCAGGATCGACACGCCCCCTTGAATCGCCGCCAGCAGCGCGGCAGCCCTGGTATCGACATCGAGTGCTGCGGGAAGCCGGCCAGCGGCCTGTAGCGACCGGATGCCCACCGCCAAGCTCTCCTGCCAGCGGCGCATCAACTCGATCACGATCGCCCGCGCGCCGGGGGTCGAGCGCCCGATCTGAAGAAACAGCGACCCGAGCGGGCACTCGTCCCCCTGGGCCTCATAACGCTTGATCACCACATCCCGCCACTGCTCCCAGGCTTCCCACGAGTCCAGACAGCCCAGGTACGGCTGCTGGTCCTCCAGGACTTGATCTGCCTCGAACTGGGCAACCGCGACGAGCAGTTCGTCCTTGCCGGCCGGGAAGTAGTGGAACAGCTGACTCTTGCTGGTGCTGGTCCGCGCCATGATGTCGTCCAACGTCGTCGAACTGACGCCCTTCTCCCGCAGCACCGCCGCTGCCCCTTCGACGATCCGGCTCCGCGTCGCCTTCCCCTTCGTCGTCAGCTCCCCGCGCATGACCCGCCTCCTCAAAATGGACTGCACAGTCCAGTATAGTCGGCATCCCTCCGCGATCGACTGCGGCGAGCTACCAGAGGGGTGGGCGGTCGAAGTCCGATGGGTGCAGATCTTTTGAGGGTCTGGCCCACCTGCGGTTTTGTACGGATGGGGTCCATCGTCGCCACGGATCCCATCGCGGCCGACCTGCCTGTCTGTCTCTCACGGCACCCGTTGGTCCGCGTCGGCGCCGTACGGCCGGGCGTAACTGACACGGCGTTACCGTGCTTGGATCACGAACCCGCAGGTCACGCTCGTGCCAGGCACCCTCAAAAGATCTGCACCCAAGCTTCATCACCCAACGGCTGATCGCCAACGAATGGCTGGCCAACACCACGCCCGTGCCCTGGACCTTGCGCCCAGGCAGAGCTGCCCGGCTGTAGGTGCGGCCCTCGAAGAAACCGCGACACGGGGCTGGCGCACTCGCGCTCAGTAGACGCCCGGCATATCCAGCCGAGCTCATCCGGGCATTGAGTGGCGCCAGCCGCGCCCGGGCGTTGCTAGCCAGGATCCGCGCCGACCGCCGTGCCGAGCAGTGGGTGCCGGCCTTCGAACGGGACTGGGGCCAGGCGCTGACAGCCTGACCCCGCTCCACGGCGTCGTACGCACCTGGCAGACCCGCCTCGACAGCGCCCTCGCCAGGACCAGCCGGCCGTAGACCGCCGGGCTGAGGTGCGTCCCGACCGGCGGCGGCTGACGCTGGAGAGATGAGGGCGACGTGGTCGGGCCTGATCCAGTTCGGGATGGTCGCGATCCCCGTCCGGCTCTATGCGGCTACCGAGGAGCACCCTGTACGGCTGCACGAGATCCACACCGCAGACGGCAGCAGGGTCGAGCACCGGCGCTTCTGCCGGGCCGAGGGACGGGAGATCCCGTACGAGGAAGTCGGGCGCGGCTTCGCGACGCCGGACGGCCGCATGGTGCCGCTCACGGAAGAGGACCTGGCGCACCTTCCGCTCCCGACGAAACGTGTCATCGAGGTACTCGGCTTCGTCCCGGGGCAGGACATCGACCCGATCAGCTACGGCAAGCCCTACTACGCAGGGCCCGTCGGCCCAGGTGCCGAGCGCCCGTACGCCCTGCTCGTTGAGGCGCTCGCCCGTACCGGCTGCGTGGGCGTGGCGAAGATCGCCATCAGGAGCCGCGAGCGCCTGGCGCTTCTGCGACCCCGGCACGGAGTCCTCGTTCTCCAGACCCTGCTCTGGGAAGACGAACTGCGTGAACCGGCCGACCTTGCCCCCTCCGCGCCGGTCACGGACCGGGAACTGGAGCTCGCCGAGGTCTTGATCAGGGAGCTGACCGGCATCGAGACACGCGAGCTCCATGACGAGTACGCGCACGCCCTGGAGCAACTGGTCGCGGCAAAGGCCGGCGGCCGGGAACTGGCCGAGCCAGCGGAGACGCCACCGCCGGTGGACCTGATGGCCGCCCTGGAGGAATCGGTGCGGGCCGCCCGCGCGCACCGTGGCGAGTGACCGCGCTGGCCCAGGGAGCTACACCAGCGGCACGGTGCCCGTCACGTGCGCTGCTGCATGTGCTGCTCGGCTGCTCGGCTGCTGCAAAGTGGAGCGCCTGGTGCTACTCGCCGGTCTGTGGGCTGCTGCTCCTGCAGAGAGCGATGACACACCGGGGCCGGCCCCAGGCGGCACACGGCAGCTGATCGTGCAGTAGGCCGCGTGTGCGGCTCTGGCCCTCGCTTGTCGTCGGTGAAGATCACCAGCGGTCGGCGGGCACGGCCTGGGCCATCTATTCGAGCCTCGAAAGCAGCAGCTTGCAGTCGGCCACCGCGTCGTGCGGACCGCCGAGCGGCTGATTGCGGTACGCGCCGCGCTTGGCCGACCACAGTCCCCAGGGCCTCTTCGTTTCCGCACGCGGGCAAGCGTGGCTGTAGTTTCAAACGCTTATATTGCCGCAGAATGCCATCATGTCGTCCATTGTGATACGTAATATTCCGGACGAAACCATGTCCCGTCTCAAGGTGCGCGCCGCGCAGACCGGCCAGTCCCTCCAGGAATTCCTCCTCGAGCTCATCACCCGCGAGGCACAGCAACCCACCCTGGCGGAAACGGCCGAACGCACCCAGCGGTACGCCCGAGCCCTACGCAAGGAGCATGCTTCCCAGTGACCGTCAATGTTGACCTGCCCGACCACATACGCGCTCGCTGCACCGAGCTCGGCGACGGTGTCCTGTACGCGGTCAAGACCCTGGCCCGGCAGCTGGCCGACGATCCACGCCTGGGCGAGCGCGCCGGCAGGCTCGGCCTGTACACGGCGACGATCGACAGCGGCACCTTCGATGCGTGCCCACCCCTGGTCGTGCGCTACGCCTACGGTCCGCCCCTGCTGGACGTAGACCGGATCGAGATCCGAGACATCGAGGCGACCGGGCCACTCCCCGACGCCGGCGACGAGCAGGCCCCCGCGGGCGTGCCGGATCCCCGCATGCAGCAGATCGCCGCGCGACAGGTGACCGAGGCATGGCGGCGCATAGCCGGCTGGCTTGAGCAGCACGCGCCCGCTACCCGTGCGGCGCTGCTGCCCGGCGCGTCCGCGCATGAGATCGCCGTGCTGGAGCAGGCACTTGGGGTACGTGTACCCGTGGAGCTGCGGGCGTTGTGGCTGCTGTGCGCGGGGGGCAGGGACACCCCGGGGGCGGGTGTGATGCCCGACTACGGCTGGGCGTTGATGCCGCTGGGCACGGTGGCCGCGTCCTACCGGTGGCACTGGGCAAACCAGCAGGAGCAAGAAGCCGGGGGCGGCGCGGAAGAGACGGTGGTGTGGAAGCCGTCGTGGATTCCGTTCTGCTCGTGGTCGGTGACCGACACCAGTTTCGGCCTGTTCACCGACGCCGGGACGGGCTTGGTCGGGCACTGGGACGACACGAGCGTGCGCACTGTCGGGGACCAGACGTTGAGCGTGCTGCTGGAGGAGACGGCCGACAAGCTGGAGAATCCGCAGCTGGCCATCGGCTACCTGCCGGGGCTGATCGGCGGCCGGCTGGTGTGGGGGCCGCCGCTCGCCGCGGATGAGGCTGCCCTGTGGGAGCGGTTCACCGGCTGACGTGCGGGAACGCGGAAAGGGGGCGGACAGGTGATGACCTGTCCGCCCCCTTCTTCTGCCCTGTTCGAGGGCCAGGCGGTGCTAGACCTTACGCCAGATGCAGGTGGTCGCCGTCCCCGAGCAGTGGTTGAAGCCGGGGGTGTCGACGAAGAACCCGTCATCGTCCAGCAGCCGCCACACGCTGGGCTGGAGCTTGCTGAACGCGCCCTGGTTCTGCGCGGAGTCGATCGCCGCCCGTCCGCAGCGTTCGGTGCCGGTGGGGCCGTTGGGCGCGGTGCGGGTGTCGGCGAACAGACCGAACGACGTCGACCCGTCACCGACGCCGTTGAACGCCCAGTCCGTGTACAGCTGGGCGCACTTGCTGCCGTCGGTGACCTGGTTGACGCCGCCGGGGAATCCGCCGCTCTCGTGAGTGGACGCGGGGGCGTACTCGTCGCAGTCGGTGCTGCCCATGATCGGGCCGGCGGGGTGCTTGGTCCACGTGGACGGGCACACCACCTTGCGGCTGTGGCGGCGGAACGTTCTCCTTGCCATCCAGTGCGTCCGTCGGCCTCTCGGCTCGCGGATCGAGGGACCGCGACGACTCCGAGAGGTCCAGGCCCCCAACCCGGCACCGGCATGCCCATGGGGAACCCGACCGATTCACAAGAGATAGCTAGAAGCTACTCAAACCACACGAAACGGGGAACATTACACCAATTCGAGCATGATCAGTGGCCCGCGATGGTCAGCGTCCCGGTGGGGAGTCGTGACCACGGGGGTGGGGAATTACGTGACGCTGAGCATGCAGATCGTGGGTAATTACGTGACCGCCGACAGAGCGGCACTGCTCCCCGCACCCGCGGGGATGGTCCCTCCAACAGATCGAGCAGGTGATACGCCACGCCCTGCTCCCCGCACCCGCGGGGATGGTCCCGTCATCTACCTGTGCCGGCCCCGGGATCCGGAAGCGAAACCTCGTGCTTCATACTGCGCCTCCTTGGGCTGATTCGGTGGTTGTTTCGGTTGGTGCTGGTCGTGGGCCCGGTGGCCGACCGATCTGGGGTCTGGTGAAGTCGGCGCCGGGCAGCTGGTAGTAGTACTCGCCCTTGTCGTTGGCGACCCGGCCGGTCAGCAAACCCTGGCTTCTCCACTTCTTGACGGTGTTGGTGTGGATCTGGAGTCGACGGGCGATCTCGTTCAGGCTGAACAGCCCCTGGTCGGCGAGTCGTTGGGGGTGGCTGCGCAAGTTGTATGCCTTGCGGATGTGCTTGATCGTTCCTGGATAGATGGGCTGGCCGCCGCCGCAGACGTGGCCCTGGTCGGTGAGGATCTTCGCGATCTGGCCGTCGGTGTGGTCGTCGAGGAGTTCGTCCACGAGCGCGACGACCTCGGGCGGGGTCTGCCGGATCTGCCAGGAGGCGAGGGGGACGGGCATGTCCAGGGTGTGCTGCTGGCCGCCAGTGAGGCGGACGTGGGCGGTGATCTGCTCGGCCCGGACCAGGGTGACGTCGGTGACGAGCAGTCTGACCAGGCGCTTTCGTTCCCGTATCGGGGTGTCTTCGTCGCTCCAGAGGGCGGGGAAGTCGGCGGCCAGGGCGGTGATCCGGGCCCGCTGGGCGCCATCGAGGACGCCTTGGCCGCTGTTCTTGGCGTTCTCGTACGTTTCTCGGACCTGGGTGAGTTCGCGCAGGGCGGTGTTCCAGTCGGCTTCCAGGCTGCCGGCGACGAGCCGGTTGTCGGGGTCGACGGCGAGGTAGCGGCGGCGGGCCAAGTCAACCTGGTATTGGGCGCGTTCGACGGCGGCGGCCCGTAGCCGTTCGGCCTCGTCTGCGCGGGCGGCGAGCTCGTCGGCGACCGCGAGGGCGGCGGAGATCGCGTGCGGGGTCAGGGCCTCGACCAGGAGGCGGCCGACCGCGTTGTCGACCACGGCGCCGTGCACGCGCTGGCAGATCGGACTGCCGTATTCGATGCCCTTGGCCTGGCAGACGTACTCCGGCTCAAGACCGTGTTTGCGGTGGTGGTAGCGCACGGTCATCCGGCGCCCGCAGATCCCGCACATCGTGATGCCCTGCAGCAGAGCCGGGCCCTCGCGCGGTGGTCCGTGGCGGCGGTCCTTGCCATAGGAGACAGCGTTCGCGGTGAGCTTGTCCTGGTTGGCCTCGTACTTCTCGAAAGAGATGTATCCGACGTGGGCGTCGGGGAACAGAGCGATCCATTGCTCGCGCGGCTGCAGAGCCGGGCCGCTCTTCCCGCTGGCTGTGGGTTTGTGCTGGTAGCGGCCATAGACGAAGGCCCCGGCATAGCGCGGGTTATGCAGGATCTGCAGCACCCTGGAGTGCGCGATCGGTGCCCGGACGACCTTGCCCTTGTCCGGGCCGGACTGGATCCGCCGCGGCAGCAGCAGCTTGTTCTTGTTGAACTCCTTGACCACGCCGGTGGCCGAGCCGGTGGCGTCGAACAGAGTGAACACGGTGCGGATCGCGTCCTGGATCGCGGTGTCCGGGTCGAGGACGACCTTTCCCGCGCCGTCGTAGACCAGGCCGATCGGCAACGGCTGGATCAGCTCCCCACGCCGGGCCTTGGACAGCTGTCCACCCCGAAGACGTGCCTTGAGCAGGTGCAACTCCGCCTCGGACATCGTCCCTTTGAGCCCCAGCAACAACCTGTCGTTGAAGTCGCAGGGATCGTAGAGGCCGTCCTCGTCCAGGATCAGCGTGGCGGACATCGCGCAGATCTCCAGCAGACGGTGCCAGTCGGTGCTGTTGCGCGCGAGCCGGCTCACCTCCAGGCCGAGGACGATCCCGGCGTGTCCCATGCCGACCTCGGTGACCAGCCGCTGGAAGCCCTCCCGGTCCGCAGCCGTGGCCCCGGACTGGCCCTGATCGGTATCGATGACGTGGATCCGGTCGCCCGGCCAGCCCAGCGCGATGGCCCGCTCCTTCAGCCCGTACTGCCGCACCGTCGACTCGGTGTTGTTCAGAACCTGTTTCAGCGAGCTCTGCCGGACATACAAGTACGCATCTCTGGCGAGGTGGGCGGCCGTCACCTTGGCGGCCGGACCGAACAGCTGGTCATTCATCGACGTTCCCGCCCCATCCTCATATCGCGCTGCTTCAAGGGGAGTTGGCGTGGGCCCAGACCATCCGGGACCACACCCGGATGACCTCCGCGTCCAACGTGGTGGCCACCGCATCGGCGGCCGGCGGGGCAGGGCTCCTCGGCACCGCCGCGGCAGCCAACGAGGCAGCGACTCTCACAAACGCGACCATGCCCCGGGCGACGAGCACGCCCAGCCCGTTGCGGCGGCTGCCGCGGCCCGCGCTCTCGCGCAGCCGCTCGTACTCGTTAACGCCCGCTGTGACGTCACCACTCGGGTCAACGGCGGGATATGGGCTCGTCCTCACCGGCGCTGTCCGGCTCGCGCCGCCGGGCGAGAGCGCGCTCGATCGACCGCGGGTGGACGGTGAAGCCGAACTCCTCCGTGACCTTCCCGGCGACGTCCTTCGAGGTCAGAGCAGCATCGGCCACCAGCCAGGCATCGATGCGGTCTATGACCGGTGCGGTCAGCTTGACCGGCCCCTTCGGGCCGGGCTTGCCGGGCACCAGGGCACCCGGGCCGCCGGAGTCCAGGGCGGCGGCGACCTCATAGAACGCCTGACGGCAGTAGCCGAAGGCACGGGCCGCCCGGGCAACCGGCACCTTGTCGACGCGGACGCGTCGCACCATCTCGTACTTGACCTGCACCACGTCGCGCGGGTCGCAGAACGGCGAGGCCAGGAACACCTCGTCGGTCACCTTCTCCGGATGCGGGTTGAGCGACCTGGACGCCGCCAGTGCAGCCATCTTCGGGTCCCTCGCCGTCACCGTCATCGCGTCCGCCTCCCCTGTCTCCGGCCGTGTCACCAGGTTCGCGCCGACACTCGGCCCGGCCAAGACCACGAGGCAGGCGCGCGGAGGCAAACCAGCTGGCTACCCCCGCGCGCCGTTGACCAACCCGGTCGTCCGGCCGGGCGTGGATCAGACGACGGTCACGGCATCATTCTCCCGACGCCCGTACGCGAAGAGCGTCGATGAGGTCGGCGACGGCCAGGAGGTCCGCCACCCGAAAGGAGCAGCGTCCCGCGGCCATCGTGACGAAGGGATCGACGGGGTCGATATCCGTCCAGGCCGCAGGCAGCGAGACCACCTCCCCGTTCTCGTCGGCAAGGGCGACCCGGTCCTCGTCCCAGGCCAGACGCCGGTCGACGAAGGTGAGCTCCCGCCCGGCCCAGGGATGGAAAAGATGCGTCACCCGGACAACTCCGTGCCGACCGTGCGGATCGGGTGCAGTCGACGACTCGTGACAAAGGGCTGGTGGAACGGGCCAACGGCTACCTCGAGACGTCGTTCTTGCCCGGTCGCACCTTCACCGGCCCGGGCATTTCAACACCCAGCTCGCCGAATGGCTCACCATCGCCAACCGGCGCCACCACCGCACCCTGGGAGCCCGTCCGATCGAGCGGTGGGAGGCCGACCGGGCCGGGATGCTCGCCCTTCCCCCCGTCGACCCACCACGCTGGTGGCGCTTTCACACACGCATCGGCCGTGATCACTACATCCGTGTCGACACCTGTGACTACTCCGTCCACCCGATGGCGATCGGTAAAGCGGTCGTCGTCCGCACCGACACCGAGGAGGTGACGGCCTTGCTCACTCCCGGAGGCAGACAGGTCGCCGGCATGCCCGCTGCTGGGCCAGACATCAGACGATCACCGATCCCGACCACGCCCGCACCGCCGCTGACCTGCGCGGGGCATACCGCCACCAGCAGGCCGCCCAGGCCCGCGCCGCGGCCACCACACCCGAGTACATCGACGTGGAGCAACGCCGACTGGACACTTATGACCGGGTGTTCACCCTCATCGAGGGGGGCGCAGACCGCGACGACAGACTGGAGACGTCGTGACGGCCCGCACTGCACCCGCTCCCACCAACAGCAAGGCTCCCGCAGCCGGCCGTCGGACCGGTGAGCAGACGGCCTCCGACCTGGCCTTCTACGCCCGGACGATGAAAGCACCGGCTCTGCTGGACGCCGCTGAACGGCTCGCCGAGCGGGCGCGGGCGGAGTCCTGGACCCACACCGAGTTCCTGGCCGCCTGCCTGCAGCGCGAGGTCGCCGCCCGCGAGTCGCACGGCGGGGAAGCCCGTATCCGGGCCGCCCGTTTCCCTGCGATCAAAACGATCGAAGAGCTCGACGTCAGCCACCTGCGCGGCATGACACGCGAACAGATCGCGCACCTTGGTACGTTGGATTTCATCACGGGCAAAGAGAACGCAGTTTTTCTGGGCCCGCCCGGATCGGGAAAACGCACCTGGCGATCGGAATCGCGGTCCGCGCCTGCCAGGCCGGCCACCGCGTCGCGTTCGCCACCGCCGCCGAGTGGGTCGACCGCCTCGCAGCCGCCCACCACACCGGACGCCTGCAGAGCGAGCTCACCAAGCTCAGCCGCTATCCCCTGATCGTGGTGGACGAGGTCGGCTACATCCCCTTCGAATCCGAGGCCGCGAACCTCTTCTTCCAACTGATCTCGAACCGCTACGAGAGAGCGAGCGTGATCGTCACGAGCAACAAACCCTTCGGACGCTGGGGAGAGGTCTTCGGTGACGAAACCGTGGCCGCCGCGATGATCGACCGCCTCGTCCATCACGCCGAGGTGCACTCCCTCAAAGGCGACTCCTATCGCATGCGCGGACGCGGACGGCAACTCGGACGCATCCCCACCGCACCCACAGAAACCGACTGAACCACCACAACAACAGACCCCGGTGGGTCACGATTCGACCGGCCAGAAAGGGTCAGCGTTCAGGTTCTGGATCACTTTCCGTGCCAGGGCCACGGAGGGTCACCAGAAGCACGATCATGAACGGTCGTGAGCGATGTGCTTCTCGGGGACCTGTGGTTCCCGCCTTCGACCACGACACCATCATCTGGCACAACCTGGTCGAAGCCGTGGAGAAGGCGGTCGTCCGCCACCGGGCCCTGCTGCGCGAATCGCAGGACGAGGACCGAGCCCGCCCCCTCCCATGCGCTTGCACAGCATCGTCACCAGCTCATCGCGGGCCCGCACCTTCGCCATGTGCAGCAGACTCGCCAGCAACGCGAGCCGCTTCACCACGCCGACCTTGGACATCTCGGCTGCGTCCATCACCTTCGCCTGCCCGGCGAAGTGCTCCACCTTCCCCGGCGGCACCCCATCGAGCCACTTTACGGTCGGGCCCAGCAGCTCCAGGGAGTCCAGATACGTCAGGTGCTCGCGCAAATGGGAGACCGTCGGCGCCTTCGCCGGCCGCTTCAGCTCGTCGAACTTGCTGCGCGAGCCCGCCACCACTCGTAGCAGCGCGAGCAACCGGACCTGCTCTACCTCGTCCATGCACGATACGACTCGCGCGAAGAAGTCCTCGTTCACCTTGGTCCGGATCGCCGCGGCCATCTCATCCAGCGTGGTGTAGCCGGGCAGCTCCAGCCTGGCCTTGACCAGCTTCTCCAGCGCCACGTTGATCAGGTCCGCCGGGTTGTCCTTGGCCTGCACGGCCTCGTAGATCGCCGCGGCGGCGATCTCGCGGGCCTTCTCCTGGTCGTAGACGACACCGAGCCGCTCACGCACGACCGTACGGTGATGCCGCAGCGTACGGGCGGAGTCATGCGTGGGCGCCACCTCCTCGCCCAGCCCCAGCAGACCGCGCACATGCCCGACCACCAGCTCCGGTACCTGGGGTGCCGGTAAGAATCGTGTCACCAGCCCGCAAACCTCAGTGATCAATCCTCGGACCTGGCAGGCCTAGGCAGTTCCGCCGTGTTGGTCGCCTCGGCGAGTGCGAGGCGATCGCTTGGGCG
Source organism: Streptomyces sp. NPDC000880 (assembly GCF_053599675.1). Classification (NCBI taxonomy): domain Bacteria; kingdom Bacillati; phylum Actinomycetota; class Actinomycetes; order Kitasatosporales; family Streptomycetaceae; genus Streptomyces; species Streptomyces sp. NPDC000880. The sequence continues at coordinate 46,531 of NZ_JBSFMS010000005.1, forward strand.
TCGGCACGCACCCGCGTCCACCCCACCGCGGCCGGTCAGGTCCCGCAAGGCGACTGGGTCCGAATGGCTGGAGCCCCGTGCTCACGCCACCCGACGCGACACCGGCGCCAGCAGTTCCGAGCCCGGACCAGGTACTTCGCGGCGCAATACCGGCCTAAGACGATGTGGGCAGTAGCTCCGCCATTCGGCCCCGGTTCGCTCGCGCGCCTTGCCGGACCGAGGTGTTGTTGACCGGATGCGTGCCGACGTCCAGCGCATGGGTGGCGTCGGGCCCTCAACCGGGAAGGACAAGACATGCACATATCTACCCCGATAGCGGGCCGTCGGCATCATGCCGCGGCCCTCGCCGCCGTGGTGATCTGCTCGACGGCATTTACCGGACCGGTTCACGCTCCGGCCGGTGGCGCGCCGTCCCCGTCCGTGCCCGCCCCGCAGCTCGACTGGAAACCCTGCGTCCAGGGCAGTCCGTTCGACTGCGCGACCGCGAAGGTCCCGCTCGACTACGACGACCCAGGTGGCCGCACCATCGAACTCGCCGTCGTCAAACGGAAGGCCACCGGCCCCGGACAGCGCATCGGCACCTTGTTCTTCAACCCCGGCGGACCTGGCGGCCCCGGAACGGTCCAGATGCCACAGAACTACGAGTCCTTCCCGCGCGAGGTGCGGGAGCGGTTCGACATCGTCAGCTGGGACCCCCGCGGCATCGGCAACAGCACCGCGGTGAACTGCTTCGCGAGTCCCGAGGAAGCCGCAGACTGGAATGCGAGCAAAGCGGCAGGCTTCCCGGTGGGAGAGAAGGAGCGGGCGGCCTTCACCGCAGCGTACGAGGAACTGAGCCGGCGCTGTGAGCAGCGTGCCCCCGAGCTCCTGCGCCATGTGTCGACCGCCGAGAACGCTCGCGACCTCGACCAGCTTCGCAAGGCGGTGGGTGACCACCAGCTCACCTACTACGGGATCTCTTACGGCACGTACCTGGGCGCCACCTACGCGAACCTCTTCCCCGGCAGGGTCCGCGCCATGGTCTTCGACGCCAACTGGGACCCGCAGGCCTGGACGAACAACGCCTCCGACGAGGCCCCCCAGACCACGTCGTTCCAGCGCTTGGGCTCCGGCCGCAGCGCCGCGGAGACCGTGAACCGGTTCCTCACGTTGTGCGGATCCACGACGACCGCCCGCTGCGCGTTCTCCGCCGGCAACCCGAAGGCGACCCAGGACAAGTACGACCAGCTGCTGCAGCGGCTCCGAAAGGAGCCCGTGGGCCCGTGGACCTACGCCGGCACGGTGGCTGACGTGGTGAACAGCCTCTACGACGTCCAGCTCGGGGGGACGGAACTCGCCGGCAGGCTGCAGGACCTGTGGCAGGGCCGCGTCCCGGAGCCGTCCCCCCTCCCGCCCCCGCCACCGGTCCCCAACCCGAATCCGTACCTGGGCGAGGAACAGAGCACCGCGGTCTTCTGCGGCGACAGCCCCAACCCGCGGGACCCCGGTGTGTACGACACCCTGGCAGAGGCCGCGGCCGCCCGTGCTGGGGACACCGGACGCTACTGGATTTGGGCCTCCGCGGGCTGTGCCTCCTGGCCGGCGGTCGCCGAGGACCGCTACCGCGGCCCATGGAACAAGCCGACGGCGAACCCCATCCTGGTGGTCGGGAACACCTACGACCCCTCCACTCCCCTGTCGGCCGCGCAGGCTATGGCGAAGGAGCTGGCCAATGCCCGCCTGCTGACCCACGATGCAGTCGGGCACACGGCACTGTTCAACCCCAGCAGCTGCGTCAACGCTTATGCAAGCCGCTACCTCATCGACGGCGCCCTCCCGCCGACCGGAACAATGTGCCGCCAGGACGCGCCCCCCTTCGCCGCGCCCAAGCCGCGCGGCAGTGTGGACACCGGTGGGGGCGGGTTGGCCGTCGCCGCCCAGTAGGACGACACGCTGGCCGAGACCGGTTCGGGAACGACACCACCCCACGCCGCCCGCGCCCGAGGCACCCGGCTCGGCCGCCCGCCGGCCATGACCGACGAACAGGTACGTCACGCTCGCGACCTGCTCGCCCGTCCGGCGAACACCGTCACCTCGATCGCGAAGCTCCTCGGAGTCTCCCGCAACACCATCTACAACTAGTGCCCGAACTGAAGGGCGGCCGTCTCGCGCTCGCCGAGTCGACCAACACGGCGGAACTGACCCGACCCTCCAGGTCAAAGGACTGATCACCGCCGTTTGCGGCTGGTGACACGGTTCTTACCGGCACCCCTACCTCGGCCAAGTCCGGGAAATAGCCCAGTTTCTGGTAGCTCTTCAGCAACACCACCAGCGCCAGCACATGCTCCGCCGACCGCGCCTTCCCCCGCGCCCACGCCACCTCGGACGGCCCCGGGGTAAACGACTCATGTAACTCACGAGAGGAGACCGTGCGCTTGAACCGCGGGTACGCGGTACGTTCCACCGAAGCCATGCGCCGCATGATCCCGGCCGACCACCCAGACGGAGCACACGCCTCCCCCGGAGGGACCTGGCGGCACTATGCCCCCGGCGACCACTCACGGTGAACACGAGCCCGGGAGCGGTCACGCCTCCGGTTGCACGGATCTCGGCGCGCGTAGGGGCTGCGGTCGACTGGTCGAAAGACGTGCGGCCTCGGCGGCCACCCAATCCAGAAGCACATCTGCCAGATCAGAAAGGGATCTTCCTTCGCCGAGAAGGACGAAGCGGCAGTCGAGATGGTCTCCCGGATTGTGGGGGTTCAGGATGCCGCAGCGAAGACCCGTACGGTCGATCTGGCCGCCCAAGCAGGTGCTGATCATATTGCGTACGGGGTCTACCAGGCTCGTCCACACCAGCAGGCCGTCTGTCCATAGGACGTCGACGGGGAAGTCCACGCAAAAGTCTTCAGGTTCCGGCGCCCCACTGGGCCAGCTCGTGACGCGGGCCGCCAGGTGCTCGACCACTGGCCGCCAGTCCTCGCCGAACTCCCAGTCCGTGAGGTACTCGTCGAACGTGCTCATCGGGCCAGTCAATCACCGTTGGGTGCGGACTCGCCTGCGCGTATCGACTCCACGCCCGCCTACCTCGTTGAGGAGACCAGCCTGTCGCGGTTCTGTCGTGGTAGCGAGAGCATCTGCGACGCCGGGGGCGGGCATCTCCAGAAGCTGTTGGCGGATGGCGGCGCCGTGGGCGGCTGCAGCCGGGAACACCGATCTCGTTGAGGAGCGCGGACAGGTGGGTCGAGGCGGAACGGCCGACCTGCCCGGCGGCAGGGGAAAGGGGCTGAAACTGGCGGCCACTCACAGTGAGCACAGCCCCCACTGGCGGAGGAATACGCGACTCACGATTACGCGAGGTCGCCAGTGCTGGACCCCTTCTGGGCCTTGCCGAACCGGACCTGGCACCGGCCGTACTCGCCGAACTCGCCTCCGCGCGGGTTGCGGCCGAAGTCGGCGGCATCGAGCATCCGCGTCTCGTTGCGCCGCAGTCCGTAGTCGTAGGCGGTCTTGAACAGCGTCGCGTCGCGGAAGGCGGCAGCACAGCCAGCGGGCAGTCGGAGGTGTCGGGAGCGCTGATGATCGGCGGGCTACTGGTGGCTGCCGCGCAGCCGCCGGACGGGAGGCTGTACGCCCTGAAGCGCATTGCGCTGTTGGCGGGCGGTGGGGCCCGAGTCCTGCTGTGCCCAGCCCTGTTGCTCGGCGATGAGGCGGTGCGCGGCGGCATCGAGGAGCGCGCGTGGGACGGCTGTGCCGGTCTGCTTCGCGACAGTCAACAGCGCCGCCGCGGCGGTTTGCTCGGCCTTCATCACCGTTCCATACACGTTGGTGAGCGTATCGATCTGGCGAGGATGGGCGGGATAGAAGCGCATCTTGGGATCGAGCCCGGAGGGCCGGTGCTCGATGGAGTCGGTGACCAGACTGCCTTGGGTACGGCGCACCGTGACCGGCGCGGCCGCGGCCAGCTGCCAGCCGGCCGCTGGGAGTCGGTACAGAGATGCCGTGAGTGGCCCCTCCCCCCGTGTGTCGGCGAGGATCGCGTCCGCGGTGCGGGGCTCGCCCGGCCGCTGTTCTGGTCGCCACGGGGCTCCGAACAGCATCTGACCGACCCGGACGACCGAGGTGTGCGCGATGACCGTGCCCGGGTGCGGCACGACCTGCGGCAGCTGTACCACCTTGCCCTGGCGGACGATCTCGTAGCTCGGCGGCGGCAGCTTGGGATGGGCACGCGGATCGGCCACGTCGACGATCCGCTGCCAGGCCGCCGCGGCTTCCTGCCATGCCCGCGCGGAGCCGCGCAGACCGCCGGCCGCCTCCCGCAAAGCGCCAGCAACGGCCCTATCCGAAGTCTGCTCTGCTACGCGCAGCAGCACCCGACCGGACAGCAGACGGCCCATTGCCGTCCAGCGGGACAGCTGTTGCAGGTCTGAGCCGCTCAGTCGGTGGGCGGTCCGGTCGTGCAGGGTTTCGAAGGCCACCCGGCTCAGCCGCTCGCAGTCCTCGGCGAGCCTGCCGGTGATGTCAGCGGTCGCATCCGAGGTGCTGGCCTGGACTGGTTCGATCGGCAGCGCGAGCGGGAAGGCAGCAACGCCTGGGTCGGCGTAGCGGGTACCGGCCCGGCCGAACACGCTGGCCTGGTCGAGGTAGGCACGGGCGTCGGCGAGAGCGGCGGCGACGCCCGGATCCTCCGCCCCCTGGGTCAGGGCATGGGCGATCCGGCCTGCTTCCCAGGCGAGTTCGGCGGAGCGCTGGGTCAGGTAGTCGTGGGCGGGCCGTGCGCTGAACGTGTACGCGTACGCGGTCACCGGCTCGCGATTGGGGCCTCGGTGGCTCTCGATCACGTCCCGTACGGCCGTCACAGCGTGAGTAGCGTCGGCGAGTTCGTGGCCCTCTGCGCCGAGCCCGGCCCGGTCCGGCGCCGGGAGTAGCCGCTGGGCAGTTTGCAGCGCTCCGCGGCCTTGCCCAGATGGAAGGTCAGATCCGATGCTGCAGGGGACGGCGCCGGCGTATCACCGCTGGCACCCAGGCCGTCCTGCAGATGGCTGAGGAACTGGTCGAGATGCCCGGCCAGTGCTGCGCGATACGCGGGATCGGCGGCGGCGAGCGGCGTCTGGGCGGCCGCGCGCAGGCGGACGTCGGCCGTGTCGAAGAGGTCCCCCAGCGTCGTCACGCGCTACCGCTCCCACACGCTGGCAAGGGCGCCGGCGGCGGCCGCCGCATGGCCGGCCGCCTCCCGCAGGACAGTGCGGGTTTCCGCGCTGATGCCGGCCGCCTGCGCCAGACGGGTCAGCGCCGCGTGCACGTGCCGCATCAAGTCGGCGTACGGAACCAGTGCGTCGGCCCCAGGAATTGTGGGCAAAACATCGTGCGGACGCCCGGTGCCCGGCAGCGGCAACAGGCCGCGGCCGGCGGAGGCAGCCTGCGCCGCTGCCAAGGCCTGCAGCTCGTCTCCGCCTTCCCAGGTGACAGAGTCGGCGACCCCTTCCACCAGATCGAACGCGTTCCACCCGGCTGCGAGAACCGTGCTGTTGTCGCCGGAGGCGAGTGCCGTTTCCAGATCGTGCATGATCGCAGGCGTAGACATTTTCCGTCCCCTTTCGGCGTGGTCATCGTGATCGTCCCACCCGTTCCAGGCTGGCACCTAACTACTTGTGGATGACGAAAGCCCTGTGGAAAACGGCTGCTTGGTACGCGAAGCGGGCCGGGACGCGCACCGTGGCCGACCTGCGGCGCATGAGCGCGGCCACGAGGTCCGGCAGCTCCTTCACGTCGACGGCGACTTGGCGACCTGCGGAATCGGGAGACACGTAAGGCCAGCGGACTGCGTGACGAAACAGCTCTCCTACCTCTTCGGTGAGTCGGCGAGCTTGTCCAGCTCGCGCATGGCCTCGGCGTGGGCGCTCATCCGACAGGTCACACTGCCGCTCGTGAAGAGCCCCACACCAGCGGCCGTTACTGGCACGGATAGCCCGAGTACGGCCAGGGCCTCGGGCCAGTCGCGTTCGTTCTGGCACCAGTCACTGGCTTGCAGGCCCTCGTTGGCCGTACCACGCTCCGTGAACAACCGTGATTCGCACTGTTGGGGGTAACGGTCGTCAGGCTTTCTATCAACCTCGTACGGCGTGAGCAGCAACAGAAAACACCATGTCCACAGGAGCGTCGCCAAGGACAACAAACCGATACCCCAGGCGCGTACTCGCCTGGCCCGGTCGCGGAAGTCGAGGTCGTACTCATGTGATCGCATGGCGGCCGAATCTAGCAGCGCCTGCACAAGCCCAAGGCGGCTCAGTCCAGCGGCAGTAGTTCCCGCTCGGCTCGTGTGCAGTCAGCGGGTGCCGCGAATCAGGGGCACGATTGGCATCGACTGCCGCACCCCTCATGGCGTTGAACAGCAAAGACAAGCTGTGGGGTCCCAGAGTGAGCCCGACGGGGTCGACGATGCTGCACAGTCCGTCCCTTGGGCGCACTCGACGGCGACCGTCGCGCAAGTCTCACGCCGATGCAGCTCGCCCCCCCCCTCGCCGGGTCCGTGATCGAGTCGACGATTGCGTTGGTATCGGAACGGAAAAATAGCGGTAGCGAGCCGGGATGCGAGCGCTCTGTGTCCGGCCAGCAGCGATCATTGTGGCTTGGCTGCCCCCTTGCTCAGTGGGGGAGGAGGGCGCCGGGGCGCAATGGCGTGCCGAAGACCTGGGTGACCAGGGTGCGATGGGCGGAGTGCAGGGTGCGTACCGCGGCGCGGGTGAGGCCGGGCTTTGGGGGTTCTTCGCCGCCGCGGGCGCGGCCGGGCTTTGTGGGGATCCACAGGTAGCCCGGGTCGCTGCCTTCGAGTTGGGCGGTGATGCCGGCGCGGATGTCGAGCCAGCGGCGCAGGACGTCGGCGGTCTGCCGGTCGAGCGGGTGCGGCCCGGTGTCCAGCTCGATCTGAGGAAGGGGCCCGTGGTCCAGGTCGACGTCGGCGACGTCCAGGCGGTGGAGCTTGGGCACGGAGCGACCGGTGGCGGCGACGAGCGCGGCCACGGCGGCGGTGCGCAGGGACGTGGCGGCGTTGGCGCCGACGGGCCGCTGCACGGCCAACCCCACAACCGACGGCACCGGCACCTCCACCGAAGAGAAGACACGTGCCTGCGGCGACCAGGATGGCCGCGGTGGCGGCGATGTAGGGGGTGTTGGAGCTGCTGCCGGTCTCCGCGAGGTTTTGGGGGGAGGCCCCGGAGCCGGTCTGCGTCTGTGTACCGGTGCCGTCGGTGGACGGTGCCCGCGGCGAGCGCGATGGCCGCGCCGATTGTGGCGGCTGAACGGCGAGCGGACAGGGCGACCCCAGTCGGTCCGCTGGAGGAACTGCCACTCGACGAGCACGCGCAGGAACTCGATCTAGATCAGCTGGTGACCTGCCTGTATGCGAGACGCAGAACGAGGCCGGATCACGATGGCGAGCGCGGGCCGCCCGCCGCCCCTCTTGCTGCACCCGGGCGGCCAGCGGACCGACATCGTGCCGGTGCAGCTCGGAGCACCCATCGGCACCGGTCAGGCGGTCTGCGAAACAGTCGAGCTGGACCTCCCGGCGGGAGCCACCCTCGTGCTGTACACCAACGGGCTTGTCGAGTCCCGGCACCGCGGCATCGGGACAGGTATCGAACGTCTGCAGAACCATCTCCACGCCTATCCGCCGACGGGAGCGGGCCGCCCACCCCTGGAAGAACTCTGTGACGACGTGCTGCACACGGTCGACCCAGGCGATCGGGACGACAACATTGCGCTGCTCGTGGCCCGCTTCTACGCAACTGCATCCAGCGACACCTGACACGAGAACAGGAGACCTATTGCCGGGGCACGCAGCCAGCAAACGGCTGTGCAAACACAGGTAGTTGAACGCTATAGTGATCACTCCCGGCCGGTGAGTCCGTCCCCCCGTGCGTACACGCCGGACCGGGGTCTGATGTTCCTGCAGCAGCTGCCTTCTCCAGGCTCCGCCGCACCGCGGCTGCGTAGTCCGCAGGCGGCGGACCGCTGGAGCGTGGCTGGTAATCGCCGCCCACACGTTCGCGATGTGGTCAATGGCGCGGGTTGGGAGCGTGACCGGGTGATCGGTCTGCTACTACGGGAACTATGCGCCTGCGATCCGCGACGGGGTGCCGTACTCGCCGCTGGAGTCGCGGTCGGATCCGGCGGGCCTCGCGGAGATGGATGCGTTGTGCGGCTACCTGGCCAAGTGCTCTGGCCGCGCTGGCTGTCCAGGTGCACGGGTGGGAGTTGCGCATCAGATCCGGCTATCTACTGGAAGGCCTGCTGCGTGCCCCGGAGGGCGCTCCGCAGGTCGGCATCTGACGCCAGCGTGGTGGCCCGCGGCTACCCGTCCGCCGAGGGCGGTGAACCAGGCGAAGGGAGATGGGTTTCGTCGGTGCCCCATTGAGTGAGTCTGCCGGAAGAGTTCGTGATCACGGGCGTCCCGCCTTGGCCTGGGCAGCGCCGACCTCGCCACTGTCGAACTCGCCGGAAGACTCCTGCCCACCGACATGCCCATGGCTGGACAGCTCCCCGAACCCCGATGGTGGGTCTCGTGGAGGTGGCGCTCCTATCCCTCCATCCCGTACTGCCTCACCAGTACGGGATGCGGCTGGCTGCAAGTCATCAACCCCCGCCCCCTGGGCCCCTGCACACCCTGCTGGCTCACACCGGCAGCCGGGATCCCGCGCCGGTGACCGGTGCTGCCGCAGCCGCCGGAAGAGCAGCCGGTGACCGGGCTTTTGACCAAGCTCAAATGATCCTCAACTCTGTTTCCCCGTAAGGATCATGGGGGTTAGTGTCATGCGTGACCGGAGGGCGTCGTTCCTGACCAGAACCGCTCTCCCAGCAGAAAGCGAATCGGGGAAATTCGAGTATGAAGCGCGCTATATCAAGCCTGCTGTTCGCAGCCCTGCTCTCCGGCGTTCTTATCGCCGGTGCGGGAACCGCATCAGCGGACACGGGCCCGCGGGCAGCCGCCCCGCCGATCGCGATGGTTGACCCCATCGGCGAGCAGCGGTCAATGTGCACCGTCTACAAGAGCGAGAAGGCCTGCAAATCGCTCCTGATGACGAAGAAGATGAAGAAGGCGGTGAAGGACTGCCTGGTCAAGGGCGGTATCGGTGGGGCTGCTGCCCTCATCGTCGGCCGGTTCGTCAGTAAGGACGTGGCCGCCGACATCGCTAAGAAGACCATCGTCGCAGGCTCCGCGGGTTGCCTCGCGGCACTTGTTTAAGAAGGCTGGTGCACCGTGATAGCCAAGATCCTTGTCACTCTCGTGTGGGCGACCTGTCTCATCCTGCTGAACAAAGCACTCAGTGATGTGACGTGGGCTCAGTACATTGCCACCTTCGTGATGGCCGGCATTTACAGCCTCGTGCTGAGCAAAATGACCGGCCCTCGAAACCAAACCCAGCAGTGACCATCCGATAGGTCTTGGCTTCACACAGCCCGGGGCGCGGTGCGCGAAGGCGCAGCGCCCCGGTCCGGCCGCGTTGGGCCGGATCCGGATGCCCCCGCGTCCCCCCGGGGGGTTCAGTGGTTCTGGGTCGTTCCGGCGGGTCGAGCATCGATACGGCGTCCGGGTAGACGATGTCTTCGCCGCGGGCAAGTTCGACAAGTACGTGCGGTTCTACCGGCGCAAGGTAGGTACTCAGGCCGACGAAGCCGACGGGCGCGCGGAGTCCCAGCCCGGTTGGGGCGGAAGGCTCCGGAGCAGGCCGCGCAGCCGCTTCGCCTCCACCGTCACGCCGCCGATCTCCATGTGGCCGGTGGTGCGGGCACCTTGGCCCCGTGCACGGTGCCCACCGGACGGACGGGAGGCCGAGCGCCCGAGCTGCCTGTTCCGCCTCACACACGACCGTCTGCAGAGCGCGGCTCTGGTCGTACCGCCCGTATCGCAGGGTGCCGCTCTGCACGGTCAGCCGGGGATCCGGTCATCGCATCCATCCTCCGCCGGGGTGCTCCGCCGCGCACGTGGTGGCCTCCACGGAATCCGGCGGCGGGGGAGCGATGATTTCCGGACGGCCGGACGGTCGGAACCGGCAGAGACCACCGCCGCCCCCCGACGAGATCAGGAGAACGCCATGCCCCGCATCACACCCAATCTCTGGTTCGATACGCAGGGCAAGGAGGCCGCGGAGTTCTACGTCTCGGTCTTCCCCAACTCGAAGATCAAGAACGTTTCCCACTACGGCGAGGCGGGACCACGCCCGGCCGGCACCGTCCTCACCGTCGACTTCGTCCTCGACGGCAAGGACTTCACCGCGATCAACGGCGGCCCCGAGTTCACCTTCGACGAGGCTGTGTCGTTCCTGATCGACTGCGCCGACCAGGAGGAGGTGGACTACTACTGGACCAAGCTGTCCGAGGGTGGACAGGAGGGCCCGTGCGGCTGGGTCAAGGACAAGTACGGCCTGTCGTGGCAGGTGGTCCCGGCCGTGCTGGAGGAACTGCTGACCGATCCGGACGAGGCACGCGCGCAGCGGGCGATGAAGGCCATGCTCGGTATGCAGAAACTGGACGTCGCGGCGTTGCGTGCCGCAGCCGACGGAAGCTGACGGCCGCGTCGGCCGCCTCGGCTGCCTGTCCGTGGCCGTCTGCTCCCCGCACCCGCGGGGATGGTCCCAGCGGGGTCAGGAAGGGCAGCACTGCGGCCGCCTGCTCCCCGCACCCGCGGGGATGGTCCCCTGGTACTCAACCCGTCGGCCGAGATCGACCTCTGCTCCCCGCAGCCGCGGGGAGCCCGCGCCCGAGCTGGCCCGGCCACACGCAACGAGACGGTCAAGGGCGCGAGATCCGTACGATCCACGTTCTCGCACCCGGCACGCCGGCCACCACCACGGCGAACTCCGACGTCACCCCGGCTGCGGCCGCCGCGCCGACGCCTCCTGCACCGCCCCGGGAGAAGCCGGCCTGGTACCGCCGGGCCATCACGCGCACCGAGCCGCCCGCAAGACCGTCGTGACCGACCCGGGGATCCGGGCGGCGCTGGAGTGGCAGAACCGCGAGATGGAGCCGGAGGAGCTGTTCGGCGACGGCCAGGCCGCCCTCGAGGAACTGCGTGAGCGCGCGAACCCCCGTGAGTTCACGGTTTCCGAAGGGTCTTCGGCGATGAACCCACGCGTCGCCATCATCTAACAGGCTTGGGGGATCAGGCAGCGAAACTGGCGCCGCGCGAGGGTCTGCGGCGACTCTTACTGCTCAGCTCCTCCGCATCACTTCTGCAGGGCGTCCAGGGTGGCGTTGAGGTCGGTGGTGCGAGGCTGGTTGTGGGGGAGTTTGGCGAGGATGGCGGCCATGCCACAGGTGTTCGTGGCGGCGGAGAAGACGAGGCCGGTGCCGATGGCGGCGGAGAGCCAGCGGGCGGGCCGGTAGCGGGTGCCGGCGGCGAGGCCGAGGACGACGAGGGAGCCGGCGGCAAGGCGGACCTGGCGCTCCATGGCCCATGTCGTGGCCGCGCCTTCGGGGTGGTGAAGGGTGTGGCCCTGTTCGGCCCAGGCGGTGGTGCCGCCGGTGAGGGTGGCGGCGGGGATGTCGGCTGCGGCGAGTTCGGTGCAGGCGGTGGTGGAGCGGTTGCCGGAGGCGCAGACCATCAGCAGGTCGCCGCGGGCGGCTGCGGCCTTCAGGGCGGGCAGCGCGGTGTGCAGGTGGTCGAGGGGGATGTTGTGGGCGCCGGGGACGTGTCCTGCGGCGTATTCGCCGGGGGTGCGGACGTCGATGACGGTGTACTGGTCCAGGCGCGGGGCTGCCTGGGCGGGAGCTACGGCGCTGGGGGCGTTCATGAGGGGGTGGTGTCCTTTCGCGGGGCTGGGGTGGTCCGTCCCGAACACCGTACGATACCCCTAGGGGTATTGATGGAGGAGGAAGCGTGGAGCTTGACATGGCGGCCTCCGAGTTGAAGTCGGTGCTCAACCGGCTGCGCCGGGCCCAGGGCCAGATCGCCGGGGTCATCAAGATGATCGAGGAGGGGCGGGACTGCGAGGACGTCATCACGCAGTTGGCCGCTGTATCTCGCGCGCTGGACCGGGCCGGGTTCGCGATCATCGCGACCGGGCTGGAGCACTGCATGGCCGAGGGCGGGCAGGCGACCGGTGACCGGGAGCAGATGCGGGCCCGGCTGGAGAAGCTGTTCCTCTCCCTGGCCTGACCAGGGGAAGCCGTTCATACGAAGACGTCGACGAGCATCAGAGCGGCCACGGCCAGCAGCACGGCGGCGAACAGCCGCTGGAGCAGCGGCCTGGAGACCTTCGACAGATGGCGTGGGCGGTGGACCTGATGGAGAAGGGCATGAACCCCGCACGCCACATCAAGGGCGACGGCCACGACGCCGTCCTCGAGGAAGGAGAGTAGGCCGTGGGGGACATCGACGACGCCCTGGAGCGCGCCGGCCGCGAGGTGTTCACCCGCGAGCCTCCCAAGGGCCCGCATCAACTTCCTGCTCGGGAAGCTGAAGACCACCAAGGCCGTGGCCGAGGCGCTCGGGAGTCACGCAGCGCTCGGTGGAGCGCTACCGCAAGGGCGTCGTGTCCGTTCTCGGCGGTGACGCGGGTGTGGAAGACGTGGACGGGCCCGAGGTCGAGGGTGGTCCGGCGATGGAGACGGTGAAGTCGGGGGTGCTGGCGCGCAGGGAACTGTGGCTCGCCGTTCAGCACGGCCCGAAGTGTGGCGTCATCGGTGCCGTTGAGGGTCATGGTCAGGGGTGCGGGCGAATGGGGAGGCGACGCAGCGCCCGTCGATGAGTGCCTGTGTCTGGCTGCCGCCACCGCCGCCGTCACCCTCCTTGGCACCACGCCGGCGCAGGCCGCCCTTCCCACCCCGATCGCGGCCTCCACCGCCCGTTCCTACCTGCCCCCCTGGCCGTCACGGCTGAGCATTCCCGCACCGGCTACAGCCGTGATCTGTTCCCGCACTGGATCACTGTCAGCGGCGCCTGTGACACCGCGAGATCATCCTCAAGCGCGACGGCACAGGCGTGGTCACCAATTCCTCCTGCGCGGTCACCAGCGGCAGCTGGTACTCGCCCTGCGACGGTGCCACGTGGTACGCGGCCTCGGATGTGGACATCGACCACGTCGTCCCGCTGGCCGAGGCGTGGGACTCCGGCGCCTACAACCCAACTGGCTTTCGCGTGAGAGGCAAAAGCGTTCTCCGGGGTTCGTCTGTGATGGAGACTGACTGCCCGCCTGGGCGCTATGACCGAGATCCCGGAGAGGTCGGCGATCGGTGCGCAGCCGGAGCCCGGGAAGGCTGTGGTGAGTTCTTCCAGCTCCGTGGTGAATTCAGAGGCAGCTGGCGGTGAGTTCGTGGTCCGCCGGAACTCACCACGGCAGGTCAGCGCCGCGTGCGGTCGGTACGCACCGGCGTGGGCGGAGCGCCTCTCCGCTTCAAGTGCGGCTTCGGGGTGCGCGTGGCCGGGACGGTGCGCTACCGCCCAGAGTGCGCATCGGGCGGATGCCGTACGCGCACCGCTCGCACATGGTGCGCGCACCCGGGGACGCCCGTGTCCAAGCTCGTCGAATCGGCCCAGGCCCGCTGGCGAGCGGTCAATGGCGCCCACCTCGTCCCCTTCTTCCGCGCCGGATCCCGCTTCGAACGCGAACCCCGCGGATCGTGCGGCGCCTGATCTCCCGTTGCTTGGCACATGCACCGTGTCGTCGAGCCGCCGCGACGGGCACATGATGGAGGCATGGCACCCCACCGTGGGCTGTCCACGTCCGCCTGGGTGGTCGACCGACCCCGGCCGATCGAAGAGGGCCCGCTGCGCCGCGTCGAGCGGGACGTCCCGGCGCCCGGCCCGGACGAGTTGGTCGTGGCGGTGCGGGTATGCGGTGTGTGCCGGACCGATCTGCACCTCGCGGAGGGGGACCTCGCCCCGCGCACAGCACAGTGCACTCCCGGCCACGAGGTGGTCGGCCATGTCGTCGCCGCGGGGGCGGCCGTCGAGGGGGTCCGTGTCGGCGACCGGGTGGGGGCCGCCTGGCTGGCCGGCACATGCGGGGAGTGCCGTTACTGCTGCTCGGGACGGGAGAACCTGTGTCCCCGCTCCCGCTACACCGGCTGGGACATCCACGGCGGCTACGCCGGACACACTGTGGTCGACGCCCGGTACGTCTACGGGCTGCCCCAGGGTTGGACGGACGAGGAAGCCGCGCCCTTGCTCTGCGCCGGCATCATCGGCTACCGGGCCCTGCTGCGGGCCGACGTGCCCGTAAGCGGGCGGCTTGGCATCTACGGCTTCGGCGCCTCCGCCCACCTGACGGCCCAGCTCGCCCTCGCCCGCGGGGCCACCGTGCACGTGGTCACCCGCTCCGTCGACGCCCAGCGGCTGGCGCTGGAGCTGGGAGCCGCCTCGGCTGCGGCGGACGGGCCGCCCGAAGCACTGGACTCAGCCATCCTGTTCGCACCGGCCGGCGACCTCGTACCGGCCGCGCTCGAAGCGCTGGACCGGGGCGGAACACTCGCGGTGGCGGGCATCCACCTGAGCGATGTGCCCGGGCTCGACTACGGACGCCACCTGTTCCAGGAACGCACTTTGCGCAGCGTGACCGCCAACACGCGCGAGGACGGCTGCGCCTTCCTGGCGGAGGCAGCCCGACTGCGCCCCAGCGTACGACTGACCCGCTATCCCATGGGCCAGGCCGACAGAGCGCTGGCCGACCTCGCCCACGGGCGCATCACCGGCGTGGGCGTACTGGTCGCGGACTGAACGGAAGGCAGCGGTGCGCCCGTGGCTGTGTCAGTTTGGGGAATGACGGCACTGCGGTGTCATCAGTCGGGACGGCCCGGAGGGCGTGAGGGGTGAAGTGGCGTCGCACGCCCCCGCGGTCACGCAGCAGGGAGCGTCGTGCAACGCGGCGGTGTCGATGTGGTTCACGCCGAGCTCGACCGCGTGACGCAACACGCTGATCGCCCGGTCGCGGTCGCTCGGCGCGCCGAGGCCGAAGGCGCTTCTGCCCGGGCGGGCCGCCCGGGACGCCAGCGCGATGACCACGCTGACCGGCCGGCGCACCAGCCCGGCACGGCCGAAAAAGCTGCGGAACAGGCGGAGTTGGAACGGCTGCGGAAGAAGGTCGCCCGTCTGGAAAAGGATCTGGCCAAGCGCGATGCCGCCCTTGAGATCACGGGAAACGCTTCCGCGCTCTTGGAACTGCTTGCCGAGAGCGCGGACTGACAGGCTCCGTCGACCCGGTGGTGGACGAGGCGTTCACCGGACTGCACATGCATCTGGGCACCGCGGTGGCGTGTCGGCTGACCGGCCGCTCCAGAGCGACGCACTACCGACGTCTCAAGCCCAGGCCGCCGGCCGTGCGCAGTTCCCGGCCCGCTCCGCCGTCAGCTCTGTCGGCTGCTGAACGGGCCGCAGTGCTTCAGCTGTTGAACCGTCCTGAGTACGCCGAACTGTCGCCCGCTCAAGTCTGGGCGCGGGAAGTGGACGCGGGCCATTACTGGTGTTCGCCCTCGACGATGTACCGGATCCTGCGGCAGGCCGGGCAGAGCGGTGAGCGGCGACGTCAGGCCACCCATCCGTCGAAGGTGAAACCTGAGCTGGTCGCCGACGGCCCCTCGCAGGTCTGGTAATGGGATATCACCAGGCTCCCGCGGGCCCGAAAGGGGGGTGAAACCACCTGTATGTCCTGATCGACATCTACAGCCGCTACGTGGTCGGCTGGACGGTCCCCGCCGTGAAGGCAGCATGCTGGCCGAGGAGTTGATCCGCACCGCGATCGAGACCAACGGCGTCGTACCGCACACCGTGCACGCCCCCTTGCTGTCACGAGAACGGCATTCTGATCCCTGGGAGAACATGAATGGTCCGGCGGGCCGACAAGCGGATGATCCCAAATTGACACGACTTGTTAAGGCGGTAGCGACGTACCGGCTGCCGGACTGAACTGAAGTTCCAGGCATGTCCTCAATATCAGAACACAGCACGTCCCTGAGTCGACTGTCCTCTTTCGATCGGCGACGGGTCTTGCTCGCGGCCGGGGGTAGCGCAGCCGCCCTGGCCTTCGGCATCCAGCGTCCGGCTTTTGCCAGTTCGCCGTCGCCCGGTTCGAAGAAACTCGACTACCCTTTCACGCTCGGCGTCGCTTCCGGAGACCCCTTGCCGAGCTCAGTCGTGTTGTGGACCCGGCTGGCGCCGCAGCCTCTGGCACCGTCCGGCGGCATACGGTCGAACCGGCCGATTCCCGTGGCCTGGCAGGTGGCGGCGGACGAGTCGTTCTCGCACGTCGTCCGGCGGGGGGTCGCCCACGCCTGGCCGGAATATGCCTACTCCGTGCATGTCGACGTCCGTGGGCTCCAGCCCGGCACCGAATACTGGTACCGATTCTCCTGCGGCGGCCACGTCAGCGAACCGGCTCGAACCAAGACGGCACCCGCGCCCGGAACGATGACTCCACTCCGGTTTGCCTTCGCGTCCTGTATGAACTACCGGGCCGGGTATTTCCAGACGATGCAGGACATGGCCGGACAGGACCTCGACGCGGTCTTCTTCCTCGGAGACTACATATACGAATATCCCGTCTTGCAGCTCAGCCAGGGGCGCCAGCTTCCCACCGACCTGCCGCCAGAGCTGATTCCGGAGACCAGGACGCTGGAGCAGTACCGGCTGCGCTACGCGCTCTACAAGAGCCAGCCCGAGGTCATTCAGGCCCACCGGACCGCCCCCTGGGTGATGATGTGGGACGACCACGAGGTCTACAACGATTACGAGGCCACCACCGAGGAACAGATCCTCCGCCAGGCAGCCGCATACCGGGCGTACTGGGAGCACATGCCCCTGCGCCAGCCACAGTTGCCGCAGGGACCCGAGGCGCGGCTCTACCGGCGTCTCCAGTACGGTGACCTCGCGCAGTTCGACATGCTGGACGCCAGGCAGTACCGCTCGCCAGAACTTACGCCCGCGACGATTCCCGACTCCCCGGCCCGCCGGGATCCCGCCCGCAGCATCCTTGGCCGCGAGCAGGAACAGTGGTTCGTCGATGGTCTGTCCACATCACGGGCCCGCTGGAACATCGTCCCCCAGGGCGTGCTGATGGCCCTGGTCAACACAGCCAACAGCACCGACCCACGGCCGGCGACCTACGCCGCCGGCAACTGGGACGGGTACCAGGGTTCGCAGAAGCGGATCTTCGACGCGGTCGCCGGGGCCCGGCAGACCGGAACGCTCACGAACTTCGTCGTCCTCACCGGCGACGTCCACTGCGGTTACGTCTCGGAACTGCCGTCGGACCTCGATAATCCTGCGTCGACGCCGATGGGCACCGAGTTCACCAGTCTGTCCATCACCAGCGCGCAGGACTTCAACCCCCAAGCCAACCAGGCTCGGCAGATCCGTACGCTCGTCAACCCGCAGATGAAGTGGGCCGACCTGCACTGCGGCTACGTAATCGGTGAACTTACGCGGGACCGACTGCTGCTGGATTACCGGGCGGTGGATCGGGTCAGCCGCCAGGACGACCCGGTATATTCCCTCCAGCGGTTCGTCGTGGAGAACGCAGTCCCGCGGATCCAGTTCGCGTGACTATTAGCACGAGTCGTCCGCACCCTCATCACCTGGGGTGGCCGAGACGAGGAGGACGGATCCGTCGCCGCCAAGGCTGGCCAGGGCGGAGTGGAGCACGAACTCCGCTTCACCCGCGGTGACGCGGCCACGCGCTGGCGCATGCTGGACCACGGCCTGCAGGGGCAGGCTCCCGTTCCGCTGCCCGCCGGCCGTTGGAGGGTCCGCGCGGTTCACACGACGGGCGAATTCCCCTGGGTCGGTCTGGTCCAACTGTTGCCCGAAGGGCCGTGCTGAGACAGCGACCGTAGGTAGCGGCGGGGCGTGGTCAGTGGGCCAGGAGTACGCGTTTTCGGAGCAGGTCGAAGCCGGCCCGGCCGTAGTGCTGGCGATTGAGGAGCTTGATCATTGCGACGTTGCCCTCGACGGCGCCAGAGCTGAGAGGCAGCGTGAGGCCGGCGGTGACTGCGGCGAGGTCTTTGCGAAGACCATTGGCGAACGTGCGGATTTCCTTGACCTGGGACTCGTCGGCCTGGGCGAGCCAGTCGCCCAGCCGGTGCCCGTCACGGCGGCGCAGAAGGGTGGCGAAGCCGCGGGCCAGGCGGCAGGCTTCGGCGATCTTCGGGCAGTGCCCGCACACGTCCTTGAGGTGGCTCGGGCTCTGCGGTGACGTCCACGATGAGACCGTCGTCGCCCACCAGGGACAGCAACGTCTCCCGGGTGCCCCTGACGGGCACTCAGCCAGGCACCTCCGCGACGCGCTCATCGCCGCGTTCAGCCAGCTACCCGAACACGCCCGCCGGACTCTCACCTGGGACCAGGGCTCCGAGATGGCACGACACCACGAACTCGCACCGTACTTCGACAACGGCGTCTACTTCGCCCGCCCAGCCGGCCCTTGGCAGCGCGGCACGAATGAAAACACCAACGGCCTGATCCGCCAGTACCTGCCCAAGCGCACGAACCTGTCCCTCCCACACCGCGGACGACCTCCGAGCCATCGAGACCCGACTCAACAACCGACCCCGTAAAACCCTCAACTGGCAGACCCCCGCCCATGCTTTCACCGCCGCTCTGACACTATGAAGGCTGCAACGTTGCGACGATCAAGCGAATCCGCCGTGTCAGGAGCCGCCCTGCGTGGGCGCACCACCGCCTAGGGTCGCGATAAGCGCGGCCAGGATTCCGGGGTTGAGCGCCCCGCCAAGCTTGCGAGGAGACGCACGCGCGATGACGGTCGGCCCTGCGCCCGGTTCGGAGGTCTTGCGACAAGGACATCACGTGCATCTGCCCGGTGTCCGGCCCGGATCCACTCACCCGCGACGAGCCTTCCTCGCCGACGAGGCCGCGTGTGCGCACCCTGCGTGACTTCCGGGCCCCCACCCAGCGGCAGCCGGAGCGCGGCCCGATTGACGTCCTCCACACCGAGCGACCGGAGAGTGATGGAGGAGGAGCGGTCGTTGTTGGTCGGACGCAATCGAACTGGTGAAAACTGGGGGAGAGGCAGTCGGATGGGACGGGAAGGGCAGGAGCAGGCTGCCGTACTGGATGTCGGGTGCCACAGCGCGTTGCTGGCTGTGGTCCGGTGGCGGCCGGGCGCAGGGTTGGATCCGGTGTTCTCGTACAAGGTGCGGCTACGGCTGCACGAGGCGCTGGACCGCAGAGGCCGCGTGCGCGCGACCGGGATCACCAGCGTGCAGCGCGCCGTGGCCGAGGCGATGGCCGCGGCCCGGGTCCGCTGCCCGCCGGCAGTGTTCCCCTTCGCGACCTCGGTCATCCGGGATGCGCCCAACCGGGAAGAGGTGATCGCACAGGTGGCCCGTGCCACCGGCACCCGGCTGCGGGTTCTGCCCGGCGAGGAGGAAGCACGCCTGGCCTATGTGGCGGCCCGGCAGTGGACGGGCTCCGAGACCGGCCCGCTGCTGATGCTGGACATCGGCGGCGGCACCGTGGAGATCGCCTCGGGCCGGGGAGTGCAGCCCCGCAGCGTGCTTTCGCTGCCGCTGGGCGCCCGGCGGATCACCCGGGACTGGCTCCCGGGCGGCACCATTTCGTCCACGGGGCGCTTGGAGGAGGTCCGGGAGTACCTTGGCCACGCCCTGAGCACGGTGCCCAGCCTGCCGGGGGCCACACGGGACGGGCGCGTCGTCGCCTGCTCCAAGACCTTCGAGCAGCTCGCCCAGCTGGCCGGCGCCCCACCCCGGCGCTTGAAACCTCATGCTGGGCGGCAGCTGACACTGCCCCAGTTGCGGCGGTGGATCCCGGTGCTGGCCGGAGCGGACCCCGCTCGGCGGACCCAACTGCCGGGTATCTCCCGGCACCGCGTGGGGCAGTCCCTGGCCGGAGCTTTGGTTGCCGAGGCGCTCCTCTCGGCGTGCGAGGCCGAGAGCGTCGACATCTGCCCTTGGTCCACCAGGGAAGGACTGCTGCTGGAGCACCTCGGCGTGGTCTCCGCAGCACCCCGGCATGGCCTCCCTCTCGTCGGCTGACCTGCGGCTTACCCGGCACGGGATGGGAGTCCTGTGCCGCTCCCGCAGGCTCTGTGGCTGACAAGTCGCGGTGCACTGGTCCCTTGCAAGCGGGCGTGAGCCACACCTGGCTGCAACGGAGGCCGGCATACAATCGGCCAACCGGTCATTCGCTGTCGTAGAGCCGTTCCAGGCTGATGAGTTGGGTGGTGTGGTCCCGGGGCGGTGGCCTGGTGGACTTCGTCTGTGAAGCCTGCACCGCTGAAGCACTGGCCGCCAACGCGCCGACTACTTGAGTGGTTCGGCAGTCTTCCCTGCTCAGTCACACGACGCCGGTGCCCGGAGTTCCAGGGGGATCTCCTTCCGGCAGCCGCAGCAGGAGCAGGGTGACATCGTCGTCGTGCGCGGTGGTGTCCGGTATGAGGGTCGCGACGATCTTGTCCGCGGCGCGTTCGAGCAGGTCCGGGTCCGCTGGGGCTTCCTTGAGCACTGTGCCCAGGATGTCGGCCAGGGTGTCGATCTGGGTGTCGATGTCGGTGCCGGGTCGCTCGACCAGCCCGTCGGTGTACAGGGCGAGCGTGCTGCCGGCCGGAAGCGGCTCGCTGGTCTGCTCGTGCGGCGGGCTGTTGATGCCGAGCGGCACGTTGCTGATGCCGAGCGGCACGCTGATCGGTGCCCGCAGTAGGTGGGGAGGCCCCTCGGGCGGCATCGCGATGACCGGGAGGTGCCCCGCGGAGCAGACGGTGACCTCGTGGGCGTGCTGGTCGATCAGGAGATAGCAGCAGGTGACGAGCTGGTCCGCCAGGTCGCCAACGAAGGCGTCCAGGCCCGCCATGAGGCGGCAGGGAGCCATTCCCGTCCTGGCCAGGGCGTGCGCGGCGGCGCGCAGCTGGCCCATGACGGCCGCCGCGTCCAGGCCCCGGCCCATCACATCGCCGATGACGACACCGGTGCGCGCCTCGTCCAGTGGGATGACGTCGAACCAGTCGCCGCCGACTCCGGCCTCCTGGACGGATGCCAGGTAGCGGTGGGCGCTGGGCAGGTGGGGCAGGCGGGGCGGCTCGCCCATGAGGCTCTGCTGCAGGGTGTAGGCGACCCGCTGCTGCTGCTGGTAGCGCTCCGCACGCTCGGCCTCGGTCCGCTTGCGTTCGGTGATGTCCCGGACGGTGAGGAACAGCAGCATGTCCTCGTCCGCGCGCAGGGCGCTGATGCTGACCTCGGCGGGGAACTCCGAGCCGTCGCGACGCAGACCGTACAGGCCGTCATCCAGGACTACCGGTTCCGGGTACGGCTGCCGCAGATAGGCGTCGAGGAGCGCGGCGTGGTGCCGGCGCAGCCGGCCGGGCGCCAGGTCGTGGACCCGCGTGCCGACCAGGCTGCTGCGCGGATGCCCGAACAGCGGCTCGACCTGGGCGTTGTCCATCAGGATGACGCCGTCGCCGTCGGTGATGAGGGTGGCGTCGGGCGCGGATTCCAGCAGGGCGTGGAAGCGCTGGTTGGCCCGCTCGATCTCGCGCCGGGCGGTGACCTGTTCCGTGGTGTCGGTGAGCACCCCGCACACCGCGTACGGTGCACCGGAGCGGTCGTTCAGCGGGAACAGCGTGGTCAGGAAGTAGCGCGGTCCCTCGGGCAGCGTGATCAGATCCTCGCGCTGCAGTGCCGTGCCCTGGGCCAGCATCTCCAGGTCGGCGGCGCGGGCCGGCGCCGCGCTCTCCGGCGGCAGTACGTCCTCGACCCGGCGGCCCAGGAGCTGCCCGCGCGGCAGGCGGACCACCTTCTCGAATCTGCTGTTGACGGTCAGGTACCGGCCGTCCAGGTCCTTGACGAACATCGCCGAGGGCGTGTGGTCCATGAACGACTGCAGCAGCTCGTTCTGCCGCACCTGCCGCTCGGCACGGACCCGCGCGACCTCGATACGGCGGCCCACGACCAGGGCGACGAAGGTCACCACGGTGAACGCGCACACGTGCCCGCACACCAGCAGCGCCACTCCCAAGCGCACCCCGTACAGCCCGGCGTCCTCGCCGGTCAGAACGGCCCAGCCCAGCAGCGGCGGCGCCACGAGCGTGGTACCGAGCATCCAGCGGCCCAGCACACCCGTGGTGCCCGCGTTCATCACCAGCCCGGCCGCGCCCTCGTCCGCCCGGGCCAGGAACAGCGCGAGGCCCACCAGGACGAGGGCGAGCGCCGCGTGCAGCGCGATGTTCGTGTAGTGGCCGAACTGCTCCAACTGCCGCACGTCATAGGCGTAGCCGTACAGCCGGACCATGCCAACGATCAGGACGGCCATTCCCAGCACCTGGGCCGTCCAGGCAGGCATCCGGGGCCTGCTCAGGCACAGCGACGCCAGGCCCCCGAAAACAAGGGCCAACGCTGTGCCCGACGCCATCCGCCCCGGCGGCACGGTCACCGTACCAGCGGTGTCGTCGCGGAACAGGAGCTGATCGATGCCCAGGTCAGCTCCGGTGGCGTACTGGACCAGGGTCAGCGCGCCGATTCCGGCCGCCACGACCGCACCGATGCGCGCGACGCACACCATGCGCAGCGTCCGGGGTCTGCGGACCAGCACCAGCAGTGAGAGCCCCAGCACCACCAGGCCGACCGCGGCGTTGGGCTTGATCGCCGGGGCATGCTCGAGCAGCAGGCTCTTCAGGACGGCGTTGTCCAGCACCCATCCCAACAGGCCCATGCCGGCCAGCACGGCCGCCGCCAGGGCGGCGGCCTGTGCCACCACGCGGGCCCTGGCCAGGGTCGGTCCGTGGAACGGGAGTCCTCCGGCCCGCTCCACTTCACGGTTGTCAGGTGGCAGGGCCGCTTGTCGGGCTGCACGCATGGGGGACGTTTCGTGACCTTCGGTGTGATTAGGTGGAAATCGGGTCTTATCAGCATAGAGAAAGAAAAGGGAATACATCGGTATGTGGCCTTGTCCGTGGGACCCGGCACTGCTGGTCGCTCAGTGGCGACAGCGGCCGGTGCGGCGGGCGGAAGATCGATCTCCTGCCGGAACTGCCACTGCGCGCGGGCGGGCGACGTGCGGCATTCGGCGCCCGCGCCACGTGGGCAGTAGTCGCCGCCGTCACCGTGTGCAAGGTCGCAGGCCTGACCAGCGCAATCACCCTCGCCGCCCGGCAGTCCCCAGCGGCGACCAGCAGGGTGCGGCAGCTCTCACGCGTCGACCGGCGCGTATTCGGCCGGATCGGCCGCGCCGTCCTCGCCGGACTCCTTCCCAAACGGCGCCTGCGCTCCTGCAATCGCAAGGTCAAAGCGCCCATGTCCCGCTACTACTCTCGCCTCGCCGACCCTCGTCCGCGCACGAGCTCCACCATCGAGGCTCTGGACTTCAAGATTCACCATGCGCCGAGCACACAGCCACCACCCAAGACCACCGCGCCAGCAGACGGCCGCCGGGCGGGACGCGGGCCCGGCCAGACCGGTGAAGGACAAAGGAACCGAACCCTCCAGCTCATGCGCACCGCCCCGAAGCGACCTGGAAGTCCTGTGACCTCGCACGATCACTCGGCTACAGCAACATGAACTGCAGTGGGCATACTTCGCCGGATATGCGATGTGGACGTATCTGACCGCGCCCTTCTCATTCACCATGCCCGGCTTCAAGACCGAGGAGCTGACGCCCTGGGAGGAGGACGGCCAGACGCGGCGGCTGAAGGTGACGTTCCCCGATGACATCGCGACCCACTCCAAGGAGCAGACCTTCTACGTCGGCAGCGACAGTCTGATCAAGCGGCACGACTACAACGCCGAGGTTGTCGCGGGCGGCCCGGCCGCGCACTATCCCTCGGAGTACCAGGAGTTCGACGGGATCATGATCCCGACCAAGTGACGGGTCTACCCCTCACCGAGGACGGAACGGCCAACCGGGATCTGCTGCTCGTCAGCGTCGACCTCGACGGGATCACGTTCGAGTGACGTTCGGTGCCACGACCAAGCCCGCGTTGCCCGATCGGCCGGAGAGCGCGTGGCCCACGAAACGGTCTGCCAGGCCCTCTACGTCCAAGGACGCGGGGAACTGCACCGCGAGGTTGCCCGCGGCCCGCGCACCGGCCGTGCGATGCGCATGCCCCGCCGCCAGGCCCAGCAGCGCCAGCCGCGGTTCACCCCCCCCATGGTCATGATCAGCGAACGCCCCGCAGAGGCATCGGCAAGGACGGCGCCTCCGCTCGGCACCCTGGTCGAAGGCGCCACCCGGTACGTCATGCTCGTGCACCTGCCCCGCGGCCGCCCGTGCCCGCAGCGGGGCGTCGGCCGCGGCGAACACCGCCATGATCTGCCGGTAGGCCGGATGGTTCGGCAGCTTCGCGGCCGGCGGCGTCGGCGGGGACGGATCAGGCAGCGCCAGCAGGGTCTTGCGGGTGATGCGGACCTCCTCGGCGACCCGGTCGAACTCCTCCAATTGCGCGGTGAGTTCCGCGATGCGTCCCCGCGTGGCCTCGGCCTGCGCGGCGATCTCGCGCTCTTGCTCCTCCAGGTGCGCCAGCACCGCTCCCAAGGTCAGCTCGCTGCCGCTCATGCGCCGCGCCAGGTAGGGGTGGAGGTCGCGGTGAGCATCCGGGCCATCCGATCGCTTATGGCCCAGTACACCCTCGACTCGGCGGAGGCGGGCCGGTGCTCGTAGTCCCGCACCAGCCTGCGGTGCAGCATCATGATCCCGTTCACCTGCTCCACCACCCATCTCTTGGGCTGCGGGACGAACCCGCTGGTTGCCGGGTTGCGCTCGACGACTTCGACGTCGATGCCCACCTTCTGGCCGTGGTCGATGACGGCGGTCTTGAACCCCTGGTTCACCAGGGCCTTGTGCACCGTATCGGTGTCGGCGGCGACCTTGTCCAGCAGGGCAATGCCGGCGGCGTTGTCGTGCGCGGACGCGGCCAGCACCACCACCGCGATCACCAGACCGAGAACATCAACTGCCAGGCCGCGCTTGCGGCCTGGGACTTTTTTGCCGCGTCTCTTCCGGTGGTGTCGGCGGGCACCCCGACGGCCGCTTGCAGGCTCTGGGTGTCGAGCACCACCAGACTCGGGTCGGCCTTGCGCCCCCGGCCCTCGCGGACTGCCAACGCAGCAGGTCGTGGATGGTCTGGTCGGTGCCGTCGTCGCGCCACTTGTAGAAGTAGTACTTCACCGCGCCGACCGGGGGCAGGTCGTGGGGGAGGTAGTCCCACTGGCAGCCGGTACGGGACTGGTAAAGCAGGGCGTTGACGATCTCCCGCATCTCGTAGGCGCCTTGGTGGCCGCTGACGGAGGGATGCTGAGCCTTCCAGGAGGCGATGACGGGCTCGATCAGGGCCCACCGCCCGTCGGATAAGTCGCTCTTGTAGGGCTGGCGGTCGCTCACGAAGAACACTCCAGCACGACAGGACTCCCCGATCAGCCCCGATACGCCTGTGCCACACATTCCAGCGACAACAAACGCGGCATCACGTCACATACCGCCCTCTGAGGATGCTGCGCAGGAAGCTGGCGATCGAGATTGCTTACCGACCTGGCGGTCTACTGGCGACCAAGATTTACCTACGCCATGTGAGTATAGCAACTACAGAAGGTTATGCGTCTCGCCCAGGCGGAGCGCAGGCTGAGCTGCTGGCTGAGGTCAACGACCATGAGCAGCAACGGAATCTGGAACTGGTGCTGGCCGAGTTCCGTAACTACCAGGAGGGCATCCTGCCCACGGGCCCCGGCGCCCGCAGCCTCACCGAGTTCTTCGCGAGCATCGACGGCAAGCTCGACCAAGCGGCACCAGCCCCAAAGGCCCAGCGCACTGACCGCGACGTGCTCAACCTGCTGACCAAACGGGCCAAGGTCCTACACCTCGGCCCGGCGAACTACTGCTGGTTCACCGACCCCTCCCGGGCGCTCTGCCTCAAGCTCGCCGGCACCCCCACCGCAAACCGGCCGCTCGTCGGGATGTGTGACTCCGCCCGCTGCCCACAGGCCACCCATCACTTCTGCCACCGCCCCGTCTGGGCCGAACACGCCGAACGCACCAAGACGTTCTCCGCAGCCCAGCGGACCGAGAACGAGAACCGCATCCGGGCCACCATGGACCGCCTCCTGCGCGGCGAGATCCCGCCCGGCGGAAAGTGCGACATCAAGACCCTCGCCCACGAAGCGGCGGTCGACCGCACCGCCTTCTACGGCACCCGCCCCTACACGCACCTCCGCGCCGAATTCGAACGACGCCTGAACGCCATGCGCGAGGCCAGCGAGATCCCCGACCTCGCGAGGCCCAGATCGCCCGGCTCAAGGAAGAGAACACCAAGCTCCAGGAACGGCTCGCCAAGTCCGAGCAGACGATCGACGAGCTCTCGGACTTCCGCACCCAGGCCCTGGCCCGCCTCGCCGCCCAGCACGAAGAGATCGTCCGGCTCCGCGAGATCACTGCCGGCACCACTCGGGTCAGCCACCTGCCGCCACCCCGAACCACCGTCATCGGGACATGCAGCTGATGCCGCACACCCGACTGGGTGCTGGCTCTCGCATGGTGAGAGTTGGACCTCACCAGCGATCAGATCGGGGCGTCGTCGGTCAGCGAAGGCATGGCGCACGGACGCAGGACCATGAGCGAGCCTTCCAAGGTCGCCACCATGGCAAAGGGGAACCGGTCGAGCTCAAGACAGAGTGCAACGTCATCGGGATGGACTCCTTGACGCACACCCTCCGCCAGCTCGGCGGCGGCGCGCGACGCGGCAGCGCGGCGGAGGAACTCAGCAGCATCCGTCCCAGCCTCGGCAGCTCTCCGAGCGATGTATTGAGCGCACGCCAGATCTTCATCGGCCTGTCCATCGTCGCCAGTGACTACGAACGTGACACTGTCACTCTTGCGTGTCCGCAAGAGCCGAGCCGTTGCCTCCGCCACCACGAAGCTGGCGCACAGCACCAGCGGCGCTTCCTTGACCGCAAGGGCGCCGACTGTCCCTGCCGTGGTTTTCTGCACAACGGTCCGTCCGCCAAGGTCAATAGACCGCAGCAGGCCCGGCGAGTTGACGGTGTCGAACCCGGGCGCGGGCGGACCGTCTTTGAGCGCCACCCAATCCGGGTGGCGAGCCTTGAGCGCCAGGGCTTCGTCCAGCGACTCAGCAAGAACGATCTTTTCCGCCCCCTGGGCAAAGGCCCAGGCAGCCACGGTGAAAGCACGCATGACGTCGACTACGACCGCCACGGACGGGGCTTCGACCAGATCAGCGATACCAAGGAAACGAGCGTCCATTCCGGTCATGATCGCGCATGCCCGACCCGAGGCACCCGGAGAGTGATACGCATCACATCGACGGTCTCGGAATGCAACACCTCCGGCTGCCTGCGTCGCGAAAGTAGTCCGCAACGAAACGCCTGCTCAATCGCCACACGGGGTCACCCGCACACGGCCTCTGCGGACACAAGTCGGACCCTGGCGTACTTCATCGTCCGCCGCCCCCGCGGACTGGTGGCCGCCGCACTGCAGTACGCCCATGTCCACACGAAAGTCACCCTGAATTACGCGGGCCGGGACGACTCCTCCTGGATGGACGACATCCAGCTGGAGACCCTGGAGATGGTGCTGGAACAGAACGACCAGGACGCTCGCCTGCTGGACGCCGGCGAACACGTCTCTGGCCCCGCCGCCGACGAGTATCGCCACCGCGTACGCAGACGCGCCCGGTTCGCCGGACGAGTCGTCACCGCGGGCAGGAGCGTCCAGCGGCTGCTCGACCAGACGAATCCGAACATCCACCATGGCGAGGCCATTACCTGTGTGTGGCGACTCGAGACGGCCGCCTGCCGGAAGGCCTGCCTCGAAGCCGGACTGCCCACTGAGGATGGCCCCAACGAGAGGGAGTGCTGGTCGAGTTGCAGCAATCTCGTCTACACGGACCGGAACATCGTCGTGCAGAGGCGTCTGCAGCAGCAGTGGGAGAAGGCGGCAGCCGACCAGCTCAGTCCACGTCCCTTGCGAGACCGAGCGGCCGTTCTGGCTGAGCGCAGCCGAGCAATCACCGCAGCCCATCAAGGGCGACCGGTTCCGACAGCATCAACGTCGAAGGAGCGGTGATGGGACGCCGACCACGCGACCAGAAAGCCGACCGAGCCGCGATCCAAGCCGCGGCCGAACGGCTCCTGGCCGGGACCCCGTTGCGCTCGCGGTCTGGGCGACTGACCGCATCGGAGCTGATCACCGAGTGCGACCTGCGGCGCGACATCGTGTACCGGCACACCGATCTCGTCCAGGACTTTCAGGCGCGTGCGAAGGCCCAGGACTCCATCCCGACCGCGATGCAGGAACTCGCCGACGAGAATCGGAAGGTCAAGGCTGAGGCTGACGACTTGAGGGACGAGCTCCGCCAGGAGCGGGCGCGAACCAAGACCATGCGAATGATCATCGCGGAGCTCTCTCTCGAACTGGAACAAGCCAAGGCCGAACTCGAGGGCGCCTCGGGCGTCGCCCGGCTGCCGGACCGGCGCTGACCCCGAGATCTACGCGGTGTCGCCACCGTCGTGGTGGAGGTGGCCATCACGGTGATGCTGACGGGTTTGTCCCCGACCAGTTTCGTTGCTGCTGCGTGCAGGAAGGTCGAGCCCGAACCATGCTCCTCGGTTCGCTCGGCCCCGAGGTGGGCGGCCCATGCCTGGAACGCGGCCCGCTTGCTCGCGTCGTCCATCTCCTCGCCGACAGCCGACGGTTCGCCGACCAGGCGGGGAGCGCCGGCGAGGAAGGTCCAGTGAAGTGGGGGAAGGCCAGGGCGGAGGGCATCCCTGATGATCGTGTTCAGCGCGGTCGTTGCGCGCATTTGCCGCTGTGCTCGTTCTTACGGGTGATCTCGGTGGGGCTCACTGTGCGGTTTCCTCAGGGTGTCGTCCGTACCGATGTATTGAACCCTGTGCGTCATGCAGAGACTTCGCCATTTCAGTCGTCCGTTTGCAGGTCTTGGATGCTGTCGAGGAGCCGCTCGAAGGTGATCTGTTCGTCGGTGGGACCGTAGTCGAGTGCTTTGAGCAGGGCGTGCCATCGTTCCGGCTGGGTGCCGCACTGGGCGAGCAGGTGGGGCAGGGCGAGAGGCGGACGGTGCCGGGTACGTCCTGGCAGGCGGCGTACGTGCCCAGCGGGGTGTGCGGTGTGTCGCTGTTGGGGCGGAAAACGGGGATGGGATGCATGGTGGGGCAGGGCGATGCTGAAGGGCTCGGGGCAGGGCCTCACTTGGGTCGCGTCGGGGTGGCGGCCGAGTTCGGCGAGTGCGGTGGCCGTGATGTGGTCGGCCGCGATACCGGTGTGGTTGGACAGGCAGATGACGCGAAGTCCTGAGCTTGTGAGGTGGGTGGCGGCGGAAAACCCGTCCATCGACCCATGATCAAGGTAAGGGCCGTTGACACAGCCGCGAGCGCGCAGCCCCATACCGATCCGGCCATGTTCCACCGAGGAGGCGAAACTTCTGTACAACCAAGGTCAGTGCAGCTGATACGCCGCTAGGTTTTGCTGACGTGCAAGGCGTTGCGGCGGGTGTGGGGCTCGGGCGGAGGAGGTCGGATGCTTTCGGGGGCCGAGGGCGCGCTGTACGGCGCCGGCGGCGGGCTGGTGGTGGAGGCCGTCGTGACGTTCGGGCGGCTGCATGCCTGGCAGCAGGCGCGGCACACGGCGCGGGTGGCTGCCGAGGCGCTGCCGCAGCTCGGCGCGTATATCGATCTGCCTGCGGATTCGCTGGCGGCGCTGTTCCGGGTGGTGCTGGGCTGCGCCGCAGGATGGCTGCTCCACGGAGAGCTGGGCGGGATGCTCGCGGCGGTCGCGGTAGGGGCTTCGGCGCCTGCGGTGCTGGCACAGATGGGGAGTGCCACGACCGTTACCGAGGCGCTGCAGTTGGGGGCCACGCCCGGTGCGGCTGGAGCTGTGGGGGCAGGGGCGGCCCCCGGACCTGCTGTGCCAGTGGCGCCTGCCCCAGTGATCGCGCCTCCTGCTTCGGCTGTCCCGGGTACACCAGGCGTCCCCGCAGCTCCAGCCGCTCCCACCAGTCCGAGCTCTCCCCCACCCGCCTCCGGGGAGGCCATCCCATGACGCGCGGATCGGTCGCCCGGCGCTTCTGGTCGTCCTTCACCACCGGCCGCCGTGCTGCTTCCTCGCTCGCAGGGGGGCGCGGTCGCGCCGGGTACGCGCTGTGGCAGCGCACCTGGGCCTCGTTCACCGGGATCAACCTGCCCCCACGCCCCGGGCACGCGCCTGAAGCGGCTCCCCGCCTCACGCCCGCATCTCGCCCGCCGGCAGCCCCTGCCGCCGCGGGCTGGTTCGCCCTGCCCTCGCTTCCCGTGGCTGGCGCGCTGACCGCTTCCGGAAGCGACACGGTGGTCTTGGAGGCCCCCTCTCCCGACGGCCGCGCAGTCTTCGTCCTGCGCCGCACCGGCGACCAGACGGCCGAGTACGCCCTCGAGTTGGTCGTACGAGACACCGCGGACCAACCGGAGTTGGCCACCGTCACGTACACCCGACCGGACGGCGAGGAGCACACCCTCCTCGTCCCCGTAGCCCCGTCCCGCTTCGGCCCCGCAGCCTCTCTCGTCCGCCTCAACGGCTTCACGGCAGGCTCGACTTGGCAGGCAAACGGCCCGGCACCCGTCCCCGAGGACCCCGACTGGCCCCCCGCCACGGTCGCGCACTCCGTCCGCGCCGCACGCAACGAGGCGACTCGCGAGGCCTGGCGTCGGGTCGGGGAATGCGCAGGCCAGGGGGTACGCGACACCATCGACGGGGCGTTGTGACGGCGGCCGGGAGAACGCACCGCACCGCTCTGGACACAGTCCTGCGCGAATCCACCCCGCAGGGGGCGGTCCACGAGCTCCTGGGTGAGCGGCGGTTGTGGTGGAGGTCCTGCAGCGAGGCAGCCCGCACCGACCCCGCCTGGCTGACCGAGGAGTCCGCCGAAGCCCTGGCGGACTGGATCGACGCCAACGCCCCGGACCGCGAGCCCACCACTCTCACCCCCGCCCGGCACGCCTACCTCCTGGCCCGCGCCCTGGCCTCCCCGTCGGACCAGGATGAGGCGCTGGCCTCCCTGCGCACCCTGTGGGCGGACTCCGGCCTGCTGTCCGCCAACGCCGCGCCCGGCCCCGTGCAACCGTCCGGCCGCGGCCTGGACGCCGTGCCGGAATCAGCCGCCGCGCGCCTCGAAGCCGTGCTGGAACGCATCCCGCACCTGCCCGGGGAGGCGGCCCCCGCACCCGACAGCATGCTGGTGGCCGCTGTCCTGCTGATGGCGGGCTGCAAGCCGAGCCGGCGGGTGCAGGTCCCGGTGGTGTTCGGCGAAACGGAGCGCTCCGGCGAGGCAGGCGCCAGCGGCGTGCTGGAGCTCCGCGAGTTCCCCGCCGGGCCACCCGGTCTCTACCCCGATCCGCGGTACATGACCGGGCTGCGCAGCTCGGACGGCCAGTTCGCGACCGCGCTGGGCCGGGCGTGGGCGGTGGCCGGCCGCGGCCGGGGGGCGCGCTGTGTGCTATGGCGGCTGGTGTTCACCGACCGCTCGCCCACCCGTGTCGAAGGCCCCTCGCTGGGTGCCGCCTTCGCGCTGGGCCTGCGGGAGCTCCTGCGGTATCCGCAGCGGCGGCGGCCCAGCGCGGCCTGGCTGCGCGGCGTGTTCTACGGCCTGCGCCCGCGCACCGCGGTGACCGGCGCGCTGGGGCACGGCGAGCGTCTGGACGGGGTCAGCGGCATGGAGGACAAGCTGCTGGCGGCCCGCCGCAAAGGGCTGCGCCTGGTGGCGCCCGCCGCGAACCGGCCCGACGCGGCGCACGCACCCGAGCCAGCGGACGTGAAGTTCGCCGGGACGCTCCGCCAAGCCGACCGATACGCCCGCCGGTTCCGTACCGGCCGCCTGGTCACCGCGGTGGTGCTGGTGTTGGCGATGACGGCGTCCGGGGTGGTGGTGCAGTACCGGGAGGCCACGGCCCGGGAGCGGATGGCGCAGGCGCACCGGCTGGCGGAGGCGTCGGCGGACCTGCTGTCCACGGACGTCACGCTGGCCGGGCTGTTCGCCGAGCGCGCGTACCGGCAGCATGCCGATCCGCAGACCAGAAAGGCGCTGTTCCGCGCGGTGACCGCGAGCCCGCATTTGGCCGGTTCGGTACGGGCCGCGGGTACGGTCTCGGCGGTGGCGGCGTCGCAGAACGGTGAGCGGGCGCTCACCGGGAGCCGCGGCGGTGACGTGGAGGTGTGGGGCCTGGAGGGCGGGCGATTCACCGGATACCACCAGAAGATCGGCCGCCTGCCCGGCTCGGTGGAGGCGGTCGCTTCGGATGTCGACGGCCGCGTCGTGGCTGCCTCCGACGACCGGACGGTCAGCGTCTGGGCGGCCGGAAAGAGCTCTCCTGCGCCCCGTCTGCCCGAGGGACAGGCACCTGCGGCCGTCGCGGTCTCACCGTCTGGCCGCTTCATCGCAGTCGCCACCAAGTCCTCGGTGTTCGAGGTCCCGGGCACTCTGTCGGTGCTGGACCGGGACTCCGGCCGCACCAAGCATCTGAAGCTCGCCGACCTGTCCTCGGATCCCTCCGCCCTGGCCTTCGACGGAGACGACGAGCTGGTGGTCATCGAGTTCGCGTACGGCAGCTGGAACCGTATCTCCGTGCCGCGGCTCAAGCGCACCGCTGGCAGCTCCCTCGGCTTCGGCGTACACAACTCGGCGGCCGCGCTCGCCCCGGACGGCAGCCACTTCACCTACAGCAACAAGGGCTCCCCGCTGCCAGTCTGGCCCTCCCGGGGCAAGCCCGACATCGACAAGCCGGAGCTGGTCGCGGACACCGAGCCGGGGCTGCCCTCGGCGCTCGCGGTCAGCCGGGGCGGCACGCACGCGGCGGTGGCGATCGGCTCGACGCTGCGGGTGAGCCGGACGCACGGGCGGGCGGAGAAGGGCTCCGGGCCGCTGGCGCTGCCGGGTGCCGGGCCGGTGTCGCCAAACGCGCTCGCCTTCCTCGGCTCCGGCGGCGACCGGCTCCTGTCGGCTTCCTCGGATGCGCTGACCCTGTGGGACCTGGGGCAGCACACCCGGATCGCCTGGGAGAGCAAGGCCGACATCCCCGGCTCCTGCCTGAGCTGCGTGGCGCCGCAGGTGGCGGTGGCCCCGGACGGACAGGACGCGGCGGTCCTCGACGGCCTGGGCAATAGGCTGGCCCTGTCGCGGCTCGGCCCGCCCGGCACGAAGCCGCGGGGCGAAGAAGGCACGATGCGGATCCCCGGGTTCTCGGCGCTGGCGTGGCGGCCGGACAGCAGGCGGCTGACCGTGCTGGCGCCGGACGGCAGCGCGCAAAGCCTTGCGCGGGGCAAGGTGTGGCGGCCGGTCGGCTCCTGGCCCGCAGTACCGAATCCGCTGCGGGTGTCCGATCCGCCGGCGCTGGCGCGCTACCTGCCCGGGGGCCGGGAGGTGGCCGAGGTGCACATGTCCGGCGCCGTCTGGTTCCGGGACGCGGAGTCGGGGAAGCCGCTGCGGAAAGTGGACGGCCCGCGGTCGATGGCACCGACCGCCGACGGATACCGGTATCCGGCAACCACCAAGGTGGCGCTGCACGCGCGGGGTTCGTACGCGGCGGTACTGGACGAGCAGGTCCTCGACAACCCTGGCAAGGCCCGCGTGCACGTGATCAGCACGGCTTCCGGCCGTATCCGTACGATCCCGGCGGCCGACGCCCGCGGCCTCACCTACAGCGGCAACCACCTGCTGATCCAGCACGACAGCGGCACCATCGAGGTGCGGTCCGCCTCCGGCGACCGGCGGCTCGGCACTGCAGAGGGCGTGGACGACCCCGCGGTGGGCCCGGTGACCGACGGGAAGCTGCTGGCCGGCACCACCGTCGAGGACCAGGCCGTCCGCCTCCTCGACCTCGCGTCGCAGACCAGCCTCGGCACCCTCCCCCTGCCCGAGCACAACTTCGCGAACTCCACCGGCCTCGCCCTCACGCCGGACGGCACCGGGCTCGTCACCGCCACCGAGGCCGACTACTCCGAGACCGAGTCCCCCGCCCTCGACGGCCCCACCACCGACAACCTCGGAACGCTCATCCAATGGAGGCTCGATCCACGTGACTGGATCCGCACGGTCTGTGCGACTGCCGGCCGTGAACTGCGGCCCCGCGACTGGGAACAGCACATGGACACGTCGGCGCCGGCGTTACTGCGGTGTGGGGAGTAGGACGGCTGCGGCTGCGCTGGCGGCGGTGCTCGCGGCGGCCGGCTGCGGGTCCTCCGGCTCCGGCAGCCGTACGTTCCTTGACGGCCTTCGAGAGTAGGCGAACCGCCTCATCGAGCAGTCCATGAACGAGTGGCAGCGCGTCAGTCAAGGTGACGTACCCGAGGGCTGAACCGGGGGTTTGGTCCGTGACTGGTCCGGAAGCACTGGTCAGGAAAGGTGCAGTCGTGGGAGGAATTGGGAGTTAGCGCGCAAGCCGGGCTCGGTAGAGAGCAGGTTGAGCTAAGGGCGCCTGACGGGTGAAAACCCAGGTCAGGCGCCTTTTCGCATGTGTCTAGAAGAAGCCCAGCTTCTTCGGCGAGTAGCTCACCAGCAGATTCTTCGTCTGCTGGTAGTGCTCCAGCATCATCTTGTGGTTCTCCCGGCCGATCCCGGACTGCTTGTAGCCGCCGAACGCCGCATGCGCCGGATACGCGTGGTAGCAGTTCGTCCAGACCCGCCCCGCCTGGATGGCGCGCCCCGCCCGGTAGGCCGTGTTGATGTCTCGCGTCCACACGCCCGCGCCCAGTCCGTACAGCGTGTCGTTCGCCGTCTTGATCGCGTCGTCGAAGTCCGCGAAGGACGTGACAGCGACGACCGGGCCGAAGATCTCCTCCTGGAAGACCCGCATCCGGTTGTCGCCCTCGAAGACCGTCGGCTGGACGTAGTAGCCGCCCGCCAGTTCGCCGTCGTGCTCGATTCGCTGACCGCCCGTCAGGATCTTCGCGCCCTCCTGCTGACCGATGTCCAGGTACGAAAGGATCTTCTGGAGCTGGTCGTTGGAGGCCTGAGCGCCGATCATCGTGTCGGTGTCCAGCGGGTGGCCGGGCACGATCTGTTCGGTGCGGGCGATGCCCGCCTCCAGGAACTCGCTGTAGTGGCCGCGCTGGATCAGTGCGCGTGAGGGGCAGGTGCACACCTCGCCCTGGTTGAGGGCGAACATCGTGAAGCCCTCGAGCGCTTTGTCGCGCAAGTCGTCGTCGGCGGCCGAGACGTCGTCGAAGAAGATGTTCGGCGACTTGCCGCCGAGTTCCAGCGTGACCGGTTTGATGTTCTCGGAGGCGTACTGCATGATCAGCCGCCCCGTCGTGGTCTCCCCGGTGAACGCGATTTTCGCGACGCGCGGGCTGGAGGCCAGCGGCTTGCCGGCCTCCACGCCGAAGCCGTTGACGATGTTGATGACTCCCGGCGGCAGCAGATCGGCGACCAGGCTCAACCAGAAGTGGATCGAGGCCGGGGTCTGTTCGGCCGGCTTGAGCACGACCGCGTTGCCGGCGGCCAGCGCGGGTGCCAGCTTCCAGGTGGCCATCAGAATCGGGAAGTTCCAGGGGATGATCTGGCCCACGACGCCGAGCGGCTCATGGAAGTGGTACGCAACGGTGTCGTCGTCGACCTCGCTGAGCGAGCCCTCCTGGGCGCGCAGGGCGCCCGCGAAATAGCGGAAGTGGTCGATGGCCAGCGGGATGTCGGCGGCCAGTGTCTCCCGGACCGGCTTGCCGTTCTCCCAGCTCTCGGCGACCGCCAGCTCCTCCAGATGGGCCTCCATCCGGTCGGCGATCCGCAGCAGGATCGTGGCGCGGTCGCCGGCCGAGGTGCGGCCCCAGCCGGGCGCTGCCGCGTGCGCCGCGTCCAGGGCACGCTCGACGTCCTCGGCGGTGCCGCGGGCAATCTCGGTGAAGGGGCGGCCGTTGACCGGGCTAGGGTTCTCGAAGTACTGGCCGCGGGCCGGTGGTACGTACTCGCCGCCGATCCAGTGGTCGTAGCGGGACTGGTACGAGACGAGTGCGCCGTCGCTGCCCGGCGCTGCGTATCGGGTCATCTCCATGGCCTCCCGGTGAGGGTGCCGCCCGCCTTTGGACGGCGCTCGCCGCGAGGCTAGGAGCCCGGACGTTGCAGCCAGGTTGCACGAGGTGTGTTGCACGAGGTGTTGCACGACAGCCGGTCAATTGATCGTTGCTCAGGCCGACTTGATCAGATCCGCGCACTTCTCGCCGATCATCATCACTGTGATGCACGGGTTGACCGTCGTCAGGAACGGCATGATGGACGCGTCGGCCACCCGCAGCCCGCTGACGCCCTTGACCCGCAGCTGCGGATCGAGCGGCGAATCCGCGTCGTCCGCCGCGCCCATGCGCACCGTGCCCGCCGGGTGGTAGACGGTGTTGTGGGTCTCGCGGATGTACGAGAACAGCTCCTCGTCGGACTGCAGCGCCTGCCCGGGAGCGAGCTCCTTGCCGGCCCACTCCGCCATCGGAGCCTGCGCGGCGATCTCACGCGCGAGCCGCAGGCCGTACGTCATCACCCTCATGTCGTGCTCGTGCGTGAAGTAGCGCGGGTCGACCTTCGGCTTGTCCCGGAAGTCACGGGTGCGCAGCCGCACCGTGCCCATCGAGCGGGCGCGGGTGACGTTCGGGGTCAGACAGAAGGCGTTGTCGGACGTCGGGTAGCCGCGCCGGTAGGTGTTCATGTCGAACGGCACCGAGCCGTAGTGGAACATCAGGTCGGGCCGGTCCAGGCCCGGTTCCGTGTCGGCGAAGATGCCGATCTCCCACCACTGCGTGGACGAGGTGACCATGGGCTGCTTCGCCTCCCACATGATCACGCCCTCCGGGTGGTCCTGGAGACGGGAGCCGACCCCGGGGGAGTCGACCCGCACATCGACACCGCACTCCCGCAGATGCCCGGCAGGTCCGATACCCGACAGCATCAGCAGCTTCGGCGAGTCGATGGCCCCGCAGCAGACGATCACCTCGCGGCGCGCCGAGACCGACCCGCTGTGAATGGTGTCGGGCTCCAGGTACTCGACGCCCGTGCAGCGCCCGTCTCCGCCGAACAGCAGCCGCTTGACCTGCAGTTCGGTGCGTACTTCCAGGTTCGGCCGCTTGCCGAGAATGGGGTGCAGATAGGACACCGAGGCGGACGAACGGATGCCGTCCGGACGGGCGTTGATCTGGAACCAGTTCGCGCCGCGCACCACCGTGGTGCCGCTGTTGAACGGCGTGGTGGGGATGCCGTCCGCCTCGCAGGCGGCGAGCAGCGCCCTGCCGCACGGGTCGTTCGGCGGTACGGTGCGGATGATGACAGGGCCCGAGCGGCCATGGTGCTCCCCGGGCGCGTCGTTGTTCTCCAGGCTTTGGTAGAGCGGGAAGCAGTCCTTGGCGCTCCAGCCCGTACAGCCCATCGCGCCCCACTCGTCGAGGTCCTCGGCCGGGGCCCAGAAGGCGATGCAGGAGTTGTGCGACGAGCAGCCGCCGAGCACCTTGGCCCGGGCGTGCCGCAGAAAGCTGTTGCCGTTCTCCTGCGGCTCCACCGGATAGTCCCAGTCGTAGCCGGACTCCAGCAGGGCCATCCAGCGGTCGAGCCGGAGGACGTTCTCGTCACCGACGTCCGAGGGCCCCGCCTCCAGTACGCAGACGCTGACGTCCGGGTTCTCGGTCAGGCGCGCGGCGATGACGGCGCCGGCCGTGCCGCCGCCGACCACCACATAGTCGAACTCGTGGACGGGGCTCTGTGCGGACATCGCATCTCCAGGATCGAGGGAGGTCAGGGGATGGCGGTCGGCGCCGCGCCCTCGACCACGGCGCGGTGCTCGGCGAGTACGCCGGTGCGGTGGCGCTGCACGAACCAGTAGTAGGCGAAGCCGCCGAGGGCGACCACGCCGATGAACAGGAACGCGCCCCAGCGCAGGTACCAGTGCTGCGGACCGGTCGCGTTGTAGACCTCGGCGCGAGGCCAGGCAAGATTGATCGACATGGCCACGCCCCACAGCGCGGCGAGGATGTTGACGGGCAGTCCGAACCTGCCGAGTGAGAACTTTCCCTCGGCGGGCTGCCAAGTGCCGCGCAGTCGCTGGATCAGCATGGGTGCGGTGACCAGCAGATACGCCACGTAGATCATGATGATCGCGATGCTGGTGATCACAGAGAAGATCTGCGGCTGGTTGATGTTGATGACCAGGATGACGACAGCCACGACGCCGATCACCACGGCGGGCACCACGGGCGTCTTGAAGCGCGGGCTGACACGCGCGAGCAGCGAGCCCGCGGGCAGGTTGTTGTCCCGGGCCATGGCGAACATCAGCCGGATACCGGCGGCGTGCACCGCCAGTGTGCAGACCGTGACCGCGATGACCACGCACCACAGGAAGATTTCGCCGATCGTCGAACCGAGCGTCTCCAGGACCACGTACTGCAGACCGACCGTGGACAGCTCCTTGGCAAACAGATCCGGCACCGCCATGAGGGCGAAGAGCAGGATCAGACCGCCGATGACGAAGGACGCGATCAGGGCCCGCAGGATCGCACGGGGCGCGTTGCGGCTCGGGTCGTGCGACTCCTCGCCGAGCGACGACGCCGTGTCGAAGCCGTACATCACATACGCGGAGGCCAGGGACGCCGTCAGGAACGCGCCGAAGTAGCCGAGGGGCTCGCCGCTGCCGAGCCCGTACGTCTCGGTCAGGACGGTGCTGGGACCGCGGGTGACGTGCGCCGCAAGGAAGACGATGAGAGCGACCGCGGCGATCAACTCGATGAACACACCTGCGGAGTTGATGCGCGCCATGAGCTGGACACCGAAGGCGTTGACCACGGTGGAGAAGAGGACGAGCACCGTGCCGAGGAGGACGGCGTTGGCGGCCGCGTCGTTCTTGCCGCTGCCGTCACCCACGAACTGGAACCAGTCGTCGATCTGCGGCAGCGTGATCTGGTAGGCGAGCGCCACGGCCGACAGCGTGACCATGGTGGCAGTCATCATCATCCAGCCGCCGAGCCAGCCGACGTGCGGGCCGCCCATGTTCTTGGCCCAGTTGTAGACGGACCCGGCCACCGGGTAGCGGGCGGCGAGCTCGCAGAAGCACAGCGCCACCATCAGCTGGCCGACGAAGACCATCGGCCAGGACCACCAGTAGGCCGGGCCGCCGAAGCTGACGCCGAAGTAGAACAGCTGGAAGGTGCCGGTCAGAATCGAGATGTAGCTGATCCCGGCGGCGAAGGTGTGGAAGTTGCCGAGGGTCCGCTTCAGCTCCGGACGGTAGCCGAGTACGCCGAGCGCGTCGTCGTCGTCCTGGCCCTGGGTCCGGGCGGCGCCGGCGGGTCTGGTGGGGTCCGGCCCTGCACCGGCGTCCGTGCTCATGCGAACCACCTCTGGGGGCGGGGAGCGAGGTTGCGCCAGATGTGTTTGGTCTCCTGGTACTCCGCGAGACCCGCGGGGCCCAGTTCGCGGCCGAAGCCGGACTGTTTCATCCCGCCCCACTCCGCCTGCGGGACGTATGGATGGAAGTCGTTGATCCATACGGTTCCGGCGCGCAGCTGGGAGGCGACCCGGTGCGTCCGGCCGATGTCCTGCGACCAGACCGCCCCCGCCAGCCCGTAGACGGTGTCGTTGGCGAGCGCGACCGCCTCCTTCTCGTCGCGGAACCGCTCGACGGTGAGGACCGGGCCGAACGACTCGTCGGTCACCACCGACATGCCCGGTGTGCACTCGTCCAGCACGGTCGGCAGGTAGTAGAAGCCGTCCTGCAGAGCCGGGTCGTCGGGCCGCGCGCCGCCGCAGCGCAGCACCGCGCCCTCGGCGATGCCCGCCGCGACATGGGCCTCGACCTTCTCGCGGTGGGCGGCGGAGATCAGCGTCCCCGCGCGGGCGTTCGGGTCGAACGGGCCGCCGAGCCGGATCTCCCGCGCCTGCGCCACCACCGCGTCGACGAACCTGTCGTGCAGTTCGTCCTGGACCAGCAGCCGCGCCCCGGCCGAGCAAACCTGCCCGGAGTGCAGGAAAACCGCCAGCAGTGCGTAGTCGACCGCGGTGTCGAAGTCGGCGTCGGCGAAGACGATATTGGGGTTCTTGCCGCCCAGCTCGAGGGCGACCTTCTTCACGGTGGGTGCGGCGGCGGCCATGATGTTGCGCCCGGTGAGGAGCCCGCCGGTGAACGACACCAGATCGACCCGCGGGTCCACGGTGAGTGGCGCGCCAACCGTGGGACCCGGGCCCAGCACCAGATTGGCCACACCGTCCGGCAGCCCCGCCTCGGCCAGCAGGCGCATCAGAATGATCGCGGTGTGCGGGGTCAGCTCGCTGGGCTTGAGGACGAAGGTATTGCCCGCGCCGAGGGCCGGCGCGACCTTCCACGCGGTCTGCAGCAGCGGATAGTTCCATGGAGTGATCAGCGCGCATACGCCGACCGGCTCGTGCACCACCCGGCTGTCCACCTCCGGATTGCCGGCGTCGACGATCCGGTCTCTGCCGCCCGACGCCGTCAGATTGCCGTAGTAGCGGAAGCACTTGGCGATGTCGTCCATGTCGTACTCGCTCTCCACCAGCCGCTTCCCGGTGTCCAGGGATTCGGCGCGGGCGAGTGCGTCCTTGTCGCGTTCCAGCAGGTCGGCGACGCCCAGCAGCAGCCGGCCACGCTCTGCGGCCGCGGCGGCGGGCCAGGGTCCGCGGTCGAAGGCGTCCCGGGCCGCGGTGATCGCCGCCGCTGCGTCCTTCGGCCCCGCCTCGTCGACGGTGGCGACAAGGGTGCCGTCCGCAGGGCAGCGGATCTCACGAACACGCCCGTCGCCCGCAGCGGTCCACTTACCGCCGATGAACAGCTCCGGCATGGGGACTCCTCCGGCTTCGGATGGGCGGGCACCCGACACGGGCCCGGCCGGGCCATGCCCCGTGGTGCTCCACCCATTGACAGTAAGGAGATCGGGCCCCTTTCGCAGTGCGGGATCGGTCATCGGGCGGGAAAAGACACCGTTCATGTGTTCGAATGCGGTCTGGTGTGCGCCCGGCGGCAGCCGTCACGCCCCCTGCCAGCCATCCAGGTCGTGCACGCGCGCGAGCGCGGACGGACGCTGCTGTACGGGGAGTACCGCGGCCAGCGCCCGCCACACAGGGAGGTCGTCCTCGCCCCACGGGCTGTACGCCCAGTCCGCCAGCAGCCCCGGATCGCCGCGCGCGATCAGCGCCGCCCGCAGCTGGTCCTCCAGGCGGCGGCGCAGCCGCGCCACCGCGGGCGCCTGCGAGGCGGGCAACAGCGGTCCGGCGTACGCGCTCAGCGCCCCGGTCACCGCCCCGGACGCAAGCCGCCGCGCCACCGTGTCGAAGTCCGCGTCGACGGGTACCGCGAGCCGGTACGGGCGCGAGCGCAGCAGCTCAGGGCCCAGCAGCCCGCGCAGCCGGGACAGCTCCGCCCGCAGCGTCACCGGGGTGACCGACTCGTCCTCGTACAGCTCCATCAGCAGTTCGTCGCCGCCGACGCCCGCGGGCCGGTGTGCCAGCACCACGACGATCTCGCTGTGCCGGCGGCTCAGGCGCACCTTGCGGCCGCCCACCACCAGCAGCGCCTCGTCCCGCCCCAGCGCCGACAACCGCACCCGGCCGGCGGCGGGCGGCGGGGCGAGCAGCGCCAGCTGCGACTCGGCGGCCCGTGCCACCGCCCCCACGAACGCGAGGCTGTGCGGATGCGCAAGCTGGTCCCCGCCGGTGATGTCCACCGCGCCGAGCACCCGCCCGGTGGCCGGATCGTGGATCGGGGCTGCCGCGCACGTCCAGGCGTGCACCGTCCGCCGGAAGTGCTCGGCGGCGAAGACCTGAACGGGCCGGTCCACGGTGATCGCCGTGCCCGGGGCGTTCGTACCGGCGACCGCCTCGGCCCAGCGGGCACCCGGCACGAAGTTCATCCGGTCCGCTTTCCGGCGCGTGGCATTCGGCCCTTCGACCCACAGCAGCCGACCGTGCGCGTCGCACACCGCGACCAGATGATCGCCGTCCATGGCGTAGGCACCCATCAGCTCCCGCACCAGCGGCATCGCCCGCGCCAGCGGATGACTCCCGCGGTACGCCGCCAGCGCGTCGTCGTCCAGCTCGACGCCCGCCGTGCCCTCCGGGCTGACGTGCGCGCGCGCCGAACGCCGCCATGAGTCGGCCACCACGGACCGGACCGGCCGTTCGACCCGTCCCCCTGCCAGATACGCGTCGTACGCCCTGCGCAGCACGGCGATCCGCTCCGTCGGATCCGCGCCGGACTCAAGGGCCACCCATGCGTCGCTCACCTCGGCCTCCTGAGCCCATCGTGACCCCATCGGCGAATTGCGACAAGCGTCCTGGCGACAAGCGTCCCGGCGTCAGGCGAAGTTGACCAGGCGGATATAGCGCGTCCAGTCCCACAGCGGTCCCGGGTCGGTGTGGGTGGCGCCGGGCACTTCATTGTGGCCGATGATGTGAGCCCGGTCCTTGGGGATGCCGTACCGGTCGCAGACCGAGGCGGTGAGCGCCGCCGACTGCTCGTACAGTGCGTGCGTGAAGTACTTCGGCTGGTCCACCCAGCCCTCGTGCTCGATGCCGACGCTGCGCGTGTTGTAGTCCCAATTGCCCGCGTGCCAAGCGACGTTGCGCTCCTCTACGCACTGGGCGACAGCGCCGTCCGACGAGCGCACCACATAGTGCGCGGAGACCTTCTTGGCCGGGTTCTGAAAAATCCCCAGCGTGACGGCGAAGGTCAGCTGCGTCACATGGATGATCACATACTGCACCGGATACTCCCAAGGACGGCTGGAGACCGTGTAGTTGGACGGCGAGGCCGGCATCCATTGCGCTGACGGATAGTCGGTGTCCGCCCGGGCGGACGCATACGCGCGAGGGGCGGGCAGCAGCACACCGGCGGTGGCCGCGGCGGCGGCACCTTGAATCAGTCGTCTACGGTCCATGGGTCATCTCCTGGTGGGGGGATGCGCGGGTCAGTACGGCGGCGGCCCCCCGCAGATGACGGTGGAGGCCGCCATGAGGATCCCCCGCCGGAAGCCATTCCTTGCGGATCTCGGCGACGCAGGTGCAGTTGGTGTCGCGATCAGCTCCTACGCGTCCAAAGTGGCCGGCCCGTAGTCGCGGGCCGGCCACTGCACCAGGTGCAACTGCCATGGCCGGGACGGGGTTACGCGAACAGGAGGGTGCTGCCCACGAACCGCCGTTCCGACACGACCGTGGACGTCATCCGGGCAGCAGTTGCGCCGCAGCGGCCGCGGCAGTCGCACGTACGTAACCGTCGTCTTTAATGCCGCTGTCCAGAAGGAGGCCCTGTGCGTCGAAGGCCTCGGGGGTCGTCCGTCATCCCGAAGTCGTTGTCGGACACACGGCCACCATGCGGGCGCGGCACGGCTGTTCAGTCGGTATGGCCCGCCGCGCCGGTACCGCCGAGCGCGCCGGTCTCGCCCAGGACGCCCGCCAGCGCCGCCGCCGGATCGTGGTCAGCGGGCCCGGCCGGCGCCCAGCGGCCCCGCTCCTTGCGGTACGGCCACCAGCGGCCGTCACGCCCCAGGCGCAGTTGCGCCTCCGCGCCCACCACTGTCCACCGGGCCGGGCCCGCCGCCCGCAACTGCGGCCGGTCCGCCGCCTCCCAGGCCTCCGCAAGCGCTGTCGCCGCCCGGGCGAGGGCCTCGGGCTCCGGCGTCCACTCCTCCTCGAGCGCCGAGAGCGCGGCCACCGCGCCGAACTGCCAGGCGCGTACGGCAAGTTTCAGCTCGGCGCGCTGCCGGGCCGTGCCCGCGGCCAGCCGACCCGCGATCGCCGGCGAGGGCAATGCGGACGCGAGCCGCACCGCATCCTGGTCCTGGTTCAACTCCGGCTCAGGCGGCGGAAGCCCGTGCCCGGGCGAGAGCGCCTCCGTGAGCATCCGGTGCGCCCGCGCCGCCGCGTCCGCGGCCAGGAACTCCAGCGCCGCGGGGTCGACACCTGCCGCCGGAGTGGTCTCGGTGTCCAAGGCGGGCGGCAGGCCGGGCTCCTCGGGCACCGGCGGGGGAGCGGGCAGCGGCGGCAGGATGTCCCACGCCGCGAACACCTCGTCGGCCCGCACACCCACAGGCCGCTCACTCTTGTGCTCCGGCGCCGCCGAGGCGCTCGCCCGCGCCACGCTCCGTATCTGCAACTCGTCCAGCAGCCTGCGCTCGCCGCGCCCGCGCATCAGCAGCAGCACGAACGGATCCTGGTCCAGGAGCCGCGCCACCTGGTAACACAGGGCGGCTGTGTGCGGGCAGTGGTCCCACGCCTCGCACATGCACTCGGGCTCCAAGTCGCCGATTCCCGGAAGGAGTTCGACCCCGGCCGCCGCCGCGTCCTCCACCAGGTGCGGCGGCATCTCCCGGTCCAGCAGCGCCGCGATGTGCCCCGCACGGTCGACCGCCATGTCCAGGAAACGGTCCCACTCGGCCTCGGTCAGTTCCTGCAGCAGCACATCGCTGCGCTGCGCGGTGCCGTCCCGGTCCCGCACGACGGCGGTGATCCGCCCCGGACGCACAGACACCGCACCGACCGCGCCCTCGCGCGCATGCCGGCGGCCCCGCTTCAGTTGCTCACCGTCGAGCGCTGTGTCCTCCAGCGCCTTGAGCCAGGCCTGGCCCCACCAGGTCTGCGCGAAGCCACGTCCGCGCGCCGGCGGCAGCGCGGCGAATGTCCGCTCCATCTCGTCCCCGCCGCTCATCGCCCGCTCCCTCGCAGCTTCACCAGGTCCGCCAGTTCGGCATCGGTCAGTTCCGTCAGCGCGGCCTCGCCGGAGCCGAGTACCGCGTCCGCCAACT
Source organism: Streptomyces sp. NPDC000880 (assembly GCF_053599675.1). Lineage (NCBI taxonomy): Bacteria > Bacillati > Actinomycetota > Actinomycetes > Kitasatosporales > Streptomycetaceae > Streptomyces > Streptomyces sp. NPDC000880. The sequence continues at coordinate 91,231 of NZ_JBSFMS010000005.1, forward strand.
CCCGTTTGCGCGCCAGCATGTCCGCGATCCGGTCCTCGATGGTCCCCTCGGCGATCAGCCGGTGGACCTGTACGGGGCGGTGCTGGCCGATGCGGTACGCGCGGTCGGTGGCCTGCGCCTCGACCGCCGGGTTCCACCAGCGGTCGTAGTGCACGACATGCTCGGCGCGGGTGAGGTTCAGCCCGGTGCCAGCCGCCTTCAACGACAGCAGGAAGACGGGAACTTCACCATCCTGGAAGCGGTTCACCATCGCCTCGCGCTCGGCGATCGGCGTGCCGCCGTGCAGGAACTGGGTACGCACCCCGCGGGCCGCCAGATGCTGTTCCAGCAGCCGCGCCATCTGCACGTACTGGGTGAAGACCAGCACGCTCGCGTCCTCGGCCAGGATCGTGTCGAGCAGTTCGTCCAGCAGTTCCAGCTTCCCGGAGCGGCCCGCGATCCGGGGCCGCTCCTCCTTGAGGCTGTGCTCCTTCAAGTACTGCGCCGGGTGGTTGCAGATCTGCTTGAGCGCGGTGAGCAGCTTCACCACCAGGCCGCGCCGCTCCATGCCGCCGGCCTCCGAGATTGCGGCGAGGGTCTCCCGTACCACCGCTTCGTACAACCCTGTCTGCTCCTTGGTCAACGACACGGCGTGGTCGGTCTCGGTCTTGGGCGGCAGTTCGGGGGCGATGCCCGGGTCGGACTTGCGTCGACGGAGCAGGAACGGGCGTACCAGCGCGGCCAGTCGCTGTGCGGCGGCGGGATCGTTGCCGCCCTCAACCGCCTGCGCATAGCGCGTACGGAAGGTGCCGAGCCGGCCGAGCAGCCCGGGTGTGGTCCAGTCGAGAATTGCCCACAGCTCGGACAGGTTGTTCTCCACGGGTGTGCCGCTGAGCGCGACGCGCGCCTTCGCGCCGATGGTGCGCAGCTGCTTGGCGGTGGCGGAGTACGGGTTCTTGACGTGCTGAGCCTCGTCGGCGACGACCATGCCCCAGTGCACGTTGGCGAGGACCTCGGCGTCCAGGCGCATCGTGCCGTACGTCGTGAGTACGAACTCGCCGTCCGCGAGCGAGTCGAGACCGCGCGAGGCGCCATGGAAGCGCCGCACCGGTGTGCCCGGCGCGAACCTCTCGATCTCGCGCTGCCAGTTGCCCATCAGGGACGTCGGACAGACGACGAGCGTGGGGCCCGCTGCCGAGACGTCGGTCTGCCGGTGCAGATGGAGCGCGATGAGCGTGATGGTCTTGCCCAGGCCCATGTCGTCGGCGAGAGCGCCGCCGAGGCCGAGCGAGGTCATCCGGTTCAGCCAGTTGAGGCCGCGCAGTTGGTAGTCGCGCAGCACCGCGTCGAGCGCGGCCGGCTGGCCGATCTCCTGCTGCCCGCCCTCGGGGTCGGCGAGCCGGTCGCGCAGCCGCGCCAGCCACCCGGACGCCTGTACGTCGACGCGGCGGCCGTCGACCTCGGTCGAGCCGGTCAGCGCGGCGCCGAGCGCGTCGACCGGAGTCAGCTTGCGGTCCTGGCTCTCGCGGGCCCGCCTGGCCTCTTCGGGGTCGATGAGCACCCACTGGTCGCGCAGGCGCACGACGGGCCTGGTGGCTTCGGCGAGGTGGTCCAGCTCGGCGCGGGTGAGCTGCTGATCGCCCAGCGCGAACCACCAGTTGAAGGCCAGCAGAGCGTCGGCGGAGAGGAAGGAGGGCAGCCCGGAACCGTCCTTTTGCGGGGTCTTGGTCTCCGCTTCGGTCCCGGCTTCGGTCTCGGCTCCCTCGGGCGGGCCGACCACGGCACGGGCGGTGAGCTTGCGCGCCATCTCCTTGGGCCAGTGCACCTGCACGCCGGTCGTCGCCAGTGCCCTGGCCGCCTCGCCGAGGAGCTCGGTGACCTCCTCGTCGGCGAGCTCGATGGCGTCGGGGACGGCGGCGTGGAGCAGCGGGGTGAGCGGCGTCCATGCGCGGGCGGCGCGGCGCAGCGCAAGCAGGGCGTCCATCCGGGCCCGCGGACCAAAGGCCGTCCCCGGTCGTCCTGCCCAGACGTCCGCGGCCTCCATGACGACGGCCGGATCGCTGACGCTGTGCATCTGCAGGACGGCACGGAAGGCCGGGCCCTCGCCATCCGCGTCGGCCTCTGCGAGCCCCGGCAGTTCGACGCGCAGGGAGAGCCGTACGCCCGCGTCGTAACCCGCCGCGACATCCGTGGCCCAGGCGCGCTGGTCGGGGAGGTGCTGCGGCTCGGGCGCGGCGAAGGCGGGGCTGCCGGTGGCGAGCGGCGCGGCGGGGGTGCGCGGCAGGCCGTCCGCGACCGCGTCCAGGAACGCCCGCAGCAGCCGCTCCGGTTCGGGGAGCAGTACGGGATCGGCCGCCTCGTCCAGCGGCACGGCGTGCGCGGCCGGCGGCATCGATGCCGCGAGCGTACGCACCCGCTCCAGATCCTGGGGGGTGAGCGGCCCGACCCGCCAGGCGTCATGGTCGGTGGCGGTCAGGCCAGGCAACAGCAGCCCGCGTGCGGCGAGTTGAAGGGCGAGGACGGTCGCCGCGCCCCAGAAGGCGGCCGCGGGGGAGGCGTCCGCGCCGGCCCGCGCCCTGGTGAGGACCGCAAGCGCGTCCCGGACCGGCAGCAGCAGCGCCCGTACGGCCCGCGGGCGGGCGTCGTCGCCGACCACGGTGAATGGCTCGACGGAGTGCGAGCGTGATCCGGGCGGGGCCGGGGGCTCGCCGCCTTCGGGACGCCAGAAGGCGACGCGTCCGGTGCGGGCCGGGTCGGCGGGCACGAAGATCGCGGAGCAGCGGGTGAGTTCGGCGACCGGGGAGGGCGTTGCCGCGGGGGACCTGTGCACAGCGATGACGCATTCCTCAAATTTGACTACTGCGGACCGGCCGCCGAGAGTACTCCACGTCGGCCGTCGAGCGGATGCGGCAGGGCCGTGACGTAGCTCACTATGAGCTGACGGTGGTGTAGTCAGCACCACCCTTGGTCACGGGCTGGCCTCCGCCGAAGTCCGGGTGCTGGCGTCATGGCTGCGAAGGGGCACGGGAACGTACGTTTGCTCAGGCCAGCGCAGAAGCAAATCAGTGCACGGCCTACAGACCGGAGTCCGCTCATGCCCCAGGTCATTGCCACCCTCGCGCCACCTGCCCCTGCCGAGGGAGCGCGGCGGAGCACCGGGAGCGACTTCGCGCCTCTCCTGCGGACCGTCAAGGAACAGGGCCTCCTGGAACGCCGTACCGGCTGGTACGCACGCGGCATCACCCTGAACCTGCTCGGCCTCGCCGCCGTGATCACGGGGATGGCGCTGATCGGCGGCTCCTGGTCGGTGCTCCTGCTCGCGCCGCTGCTCGCCGTGGTGTCCGCCCGTACCGCCTTCTTCGGCCATGACGCCGGACACGCGCAGATCACCGGCGACCGCCGGGGGAGCCGGATCATCCAGCTCATCCACGCCAATGGGCTCCTCGGCATGAGCCAGGAATGGTGGAACGACAAGCACAACCGGCACCACGCCAATCCCAACCACATGGACAAGGACCCGGACGTCGCCGCCGACATCCTGGTCTTCACACGGAAGCAGGCCAAGGGCCGCGCCGGGATCCGCGGCTGGCTCACCCGCCACCAGGCCTGGCTGTTCTTCCCGCTGACCACCCTCGAAGGCATCGCGCTCAAGGTCTACGGATTCCAGGCCGTCTTCTCCAAGGATGGGGGCGCCCGCCAGTCCAGGCGCGAGCGCGCCCTCGAGGGCCTGCTGCTGCTCACCCATGTCGTCGCCTACGCCACCCTGCTGCTGACGACCATGCCGCTCGGCCAGGCAGTGGTCTTCGCGCTCATTCACCAGATGCTGCTCGGCCTCCACCTGGGCATGGCCTTCGCGCCGAACCACAAGGGCATGGAGGTGCCCGACGAGGAGAGCGGCGAGCGCTGGGGCCATCTGCGCAGGCAGGTGCTCACCTCCCGCAACATCCGCGGCGGCCTGGTCACGGACTGGTTCCTGGGCGGACTCAACTACCAGGTCGAGCACCACCTCTTCCCGAGCATGCCGCGCCCCCACCTGAGGCTCGCCCAGCCGCTGGTACGCGCTCACTGCCGCTCGCTGGGGGTCTCGTACACCGAGACCGGGCTCATCGACTCCTACCGGCAGGCACTGACCCACCTGCACGAGGTCGGCGAACCGCTGCGCGCGGACGCATAGTGGAACCGTGAGACGTGCGTGCACGTTCTCACGCCAGGAGCGGCCAAGGCCGCGAAGGAGGCGCGAAGATGTCGACACGAACAAAGCTCGTCATAGGGGGAGTGGCCGTCGGCCTGCTCCTGATGCCGCTGATCGGATTCTGGTGGTCGCTGCTGGTGGTGCTCGGAGTGCCCGCGGCGGCGTATCTGATGCTCGACCCCAGCCAGCGCCGCAGGCTGCGCCGTGCCTCCCGCAAGGAGATCGGCCGCTGACCGAATCTCCGCGCGACGGGTGCGAGGGGCGCGATGCGCGTGACGGCGCGGCGCGCGGGGTTTGAGCGCCCGACCGCCGTGGAGACGGCCTGGCGCGTGCGCCAGGAATACAGCTGGGCCGACGCTCAGGCCGGGCGCACGGCCATCTTGTCCAGCGCCTCCAGCAGCGCCGGCAATTCCGGCCCGCGGCCTACCGGCAGGACCTCGCAGGGCTCCTCGTCCAGCAGCACGAAAGCGATGTCGTCGGTCCTGGCGACCAGGGACCAACCAGGACCGTCGGCGCGCAGCGTCCGCGCCCCACCGGGTGCGAAGCTGGAGCGGACCCGCCCGGTCGGCGGGGGCGACTCCACGTAGCCGTGGGCATCTTTCAGCACCCGCCGTACTCCCTCGTGCGGTTCTTGCCGATCGTCGTAGGCCGTGTCCGGCGACGCAGGCACCTCGTCGTCGAGCTGCTGTCGCCACTCCGCCCACTGGAGCGCGATCTCGTCGGCCCCCAGCCGGCGCTGCGCGGGCCCCCACTCATCAGTGTCGGGCGGCGCCAACGGTGGCGGGTCGCCCTCCTCGGGCGCCGGATCGTGGGGCGCGGGCAAGCCGGGAGCCGCGACCGCGACGGCCAGCGGCCAGCCCGGGAGCGCGGCGACCACCGTGCGCTCGTCGGGGGACAGGTCGTATTCCATCCCGCAGTCCCAGGACGCGATCGCGACGGCGACGAGCGACACATCGTCGATGACGACCGTCCACCGCGCGCCCTCGGCGTCCTGGCCGAGCACGAGCCCATACCCCTCGGCGAACGGCTCGAGGCCCAGTGCCGCGCACGCGGCCGGGAAGTCGTCGCCGAGCACGCTCGGGAACTGCGCCGGCGTCAGCAGCACCGCGGTCAGCACATACAGCGCGTCGTCGTCGACGGCGTCGTCCGTCCCGGCCACGTCACCCTCCCCATCCGATCATTCGTCGGCGCACCCTAACCAGTAGGTAACCCGGCCGTCGAGGGCCTGGGTGGCGAAATTGATTCGGCCCCGTCCGCGCCGGGGTTCCAGCATCTCCCCATGCCCGCCGCCCGTCACCACTTCATCTGCCTGCCCTGCTGGGCCTCCTTCAAGAAGGCGCCGGACTGCGCCAGGGTCCGCACGGACCCCTGCCCGCGATGCGGTGGCGTCCTGCTGAACGCGGGGCTCGGCCCTCGCGGTGCCGCGTCGCCGTGACACCGCAGGCTGGCGCGCGCTCTCCGCCGTGCTGAGCGCGGGCCTCCGCTTCCGGCAGGGCTGCTGCGGCGTCCCCGGCTATCGGCCGCGGACCGTCCGTGAGGTCAAGGAACGGCTCGCCCACGCCGAGCGCACCAGACCGCCCCCGGCGCAGGCGCTCGCCCGGTACGACCTGTCTCTGACCGACGTCAGGCGGCGGGCAGGCCGAGGAGACTACGCGCCACCGTCTGCGGGGACTCGTCCCGCTCGCGGGCGAGGGCGATGACCGCGCGGCAGGCCAGCTCGTTTATCCCGAAGGAGAGCGCCTCGGGGGACACCCAGGTCACCGCCTCGTCGATCTGCTCCTGATCGTCCTCCACGCACCCCGACACATAGACGGCCGCGGCCTCGAAGATGTTGTGCCGGCGTGGCGGGACCCGCCCTGCCGCCGTCCCCTCGGGGTCCTCGGGGCGGTACGCGAGGAACTTGCGGAGCCTGTTGAACACCAGGACCACCTCTCCCCAGGGCGGCGCGTCCGCCGCCGATCTTTCAAGTCTGTCATCCCTGTGCGGTCTTGGACCTGCAACGAGTGTCGGCGTCCCGGGGCGATGGAGTCGATCGCGGTACGCAGTCACCCCAGCTCCGCCAATCTCGTGGCGCCGACCCACTCGGCCTGCACCGCAGCGCGACAGGCCTGAACCGCAGTACGCGGCCCACGATGCGCCGGATCTCATTGAGCTGCCGATCTAACGCACGTATTCGCAAGGCGCTCAGTGGCGAACTCCCATGCCACGACGAGCTGGTGGCCTCCGGCGTACGGGTGGTCACGGTCCCGACGCCGGATACAACGTCAAGTTCGACAGCCCGGGGGAGTTCGTACGGGCCGTGGCGGCGGCTCAGTCCTGACGGACGGCGAGTGCGAGGAAGCGGGCGTCCTCGTCGACGTACGAGATCATCCGCCAGCCCGAACCGGCCAGCAGCGGACGGAGGTTGGGCCCGGCGCGCAGATCGTCGTCGGTGATCTGCCGGCTCTGGCGGGCGGCGAGGGCCGCGCGGCCGATGGGGTGGAAAAGTGCCAGCCTTCCGCCCGGCCGCACCACCCGGGCCAACTCGCGTAGATTCACGTCCGGTTGGGGTAGGTGGGCGATCAGGCCGGCGGCGAACACGGCGTCCAGTGACTCGGTGCGCAGCGGCAGCCTGGCTACATCCGTGAGCAGCAGTTGCCCGCTGTCGCCTCGCCCGGCGCGCAGTGCCGCAGCCAGCATCGCGGGTGTCAGATCCGCTCCGATGACCGTGCCCCGCGGTCCCACGGCGGACCGCAGGGGCGGCAGTGCCCGGCCCGTGCCGCAGCCGGCGTCGAGCACGGCGTCGCCGGGGTGCAGCCCGAGCTCGGCGACGGCGGCGGCGTAGGCCGGGCCGTCGTCGGGGAAGCGCGTGTCCCAGTCCGCGGCGCGGGCGCCGAAGAACTCCTGCACATGTGTGTGGTCGTCGGCCATGAGGCCATGATCCCCCACCGGCTCAGCCGACCGTGCGGTCCACCCGACCCGACCGTGCGGCTCGTCCGCCCGGGTGGCTCAGCCGATCCGATCGTGCGGCACCACGACCGTACTGTGCACACGTTCGAGCGCGGCACGATCGTTCTGAAACATCTCTCTGTCATATTCCATCAGCTTTCGAAATGCGCCCCTTGTGCGCGCCCCCTGCGGGTCTAGCGTCACTGAGCCATGGGACACCTGGACCACGCCGCCTTCGGCTTGCTGACTCCCGTGCTGTCGTACGCGATGGCCGTCATCGGCGCCGCCCTCGGGCTGCGCTGCACCGTACGCGCGCTCGGCGCGAACGGCCGCTCCCGCCGCAACTGGCTGATCACCGCCGCATCGGCGATCGGCACCGGCATCTGGACGATGCACTTCGTCGCGATGCTCGGCTTCGCCGTGCGCGGCACCGACATCCGCTACGTGCCGCTGACCATCCTCAGCCTGCTCGTCGCCATGCTGGTCGTCGGCGCCGGTGTGTTCTGCGTCGGCTTCGGCCGCGACCCTGCCAGGTCGCTGCTGGTCGGCGGGCTCACCACCGGGCTCGGGGTGGCCAGCATGCACTACCTGGGCATGGCCGCCCTGCGGCTGCACGGCACGGTGCGCTACGACCCACTGCTCATCGTGGTTTCCGTCGTCATCGCCGTGGTCGCCGCGACCGCGGCCCTGTGGGCGGCGCTCAACATCAAGTCGCCGGTGGCGGTCGCGATCGCCTCGCTCGTCATGGGCGCGGCGGTCAGCAGCATGCACTACACCGGAATGCTCGCGGTCAGCGTGCGGGTCGAGCCCTCCGGCGCCGAACTGCCCGGGGCCGCGGCGATGCAATTCATCTTCCCCCTCGCCGTCGGCCTCGGGTCGTACCTCTTCGTCACCTCCGCGTTCGTCGCGCTCTCCCCGACGGCACGCGAACGCGCCGCCTACACCTCGGCCGAGCGGCCGACCCACCGCCTAGCCGGCCCGGCTGCCGCACCCCCAGCCCCGTAACCGGAACGAGGAGGCCATGCGCACACCCCGCAGGACCCCGGGCGCCGACCCGACGACGCCGCCCCCGCTGCCGCCCGCGCCCGCGTCGGCAGCCCGCGGACGACGCGCGCACGCCGGGCCGCCCGCAGTCGAACACACCGGACAGGAGCCACCGGACATACCCCCGACCGCCGCTGTCGTACGCGGACGATGGCTGCCGCGCCCCAGAACCGTACGAGCGAAGATCATCTCCCTGCTGATGGTGCCCGTCGTCTCGCTGCTGGCCCTGTGGGGGTTCGCCACCGTCAGCACCGCCCAGGAGGTGTCGCGGCTGAGCCAGTTGCAGCGCGTCGACGCCCAGATCCGCGAACCTGTAGCCGCCGCGGTCGCCGCCCTGCAGGCCGAACGGCGCGCGGCCGTACGTCAGGTGGCGGCTCCCTCGGACGAAGGCGTCGCCGCAGTGCAGCAGGAGGCACGGCGTACCGACGACGCCGTGAGCAGACTGCGCCTCAACGACCGGACGACGGTCGCCGCGGGCGGCGGCCTCCCGGCCGGCGTCGCGGGACGGCTTGACCAGTTCGTCGCCCGCGCGGAGGGACTGCGAACCCTCCGCGCCGCCGTCGTCAACGGCAAGGCCCGCTGGAACGCCACGTACGAGCAGTACACCGCCACCGTCACCGCCGCGTTCGGCGTTTCCGGCGCACTCGCCGGCGTCCAGGACGCCGGACCGGGCTCTGATGCCCGCGTGCTGCTGGAGTTCGCCCGGGCCGGCGAGATGCTCGCTCAGGAGGACGCGCTCCTCACCTCGGCGCAGCTCAGCAACTCCATGGCCGCGGAACGCCTGCGGCTGTTCACCGGAGCCGTCTCGACCCGCAGAAGCCTCACCGAATCGACCGTCATCGACCTGCGCGGCCCCGAGCGCACCGCCTGGCGCCAACTCGCCGGGCAGAGCGCCTACCGGCAGTTGCAATTGGCCGAGGACAAGGTGCTCACCGCCCCCGCAGGCCGCAAGGCGGCACAGACCGTCCCGGCCACGGCGTGGGACAAGGCCCGTGCCACCGTCGCGGACGGCATACGCGCCATCGAGACGGACGCCCGCGGCAGCGCCGCAGACAGGGCGGACCCCGTCACGGGCGGCATCCTCACCCCGGCAGGAGCGGCCGTGCTCCTCGGACTCGCCGCTGTCACCGCCTCGTTGATCATCTCCGTACGCATCGGCCGCGTCCTCGTCGTCGAACTGATCAGCCTGCGCAACGGCGCACTCAAGATCGCCCGGCACAGGCTGCCGCACGCCATGCGCCGACTGCGTACCGGCGAAGAGATCGACATCCAGGCCGAGGCCCCACCGGGTCCGCCCGCCGAGGACGAGATCGGCCAGGTCGGCGAGGCGCTCGGCATCGTCCACCGGGCCGCGCTGCGCGCCGCGATCGAACGCGCCGAGCTCGCCGGCAGCATCTCCGGCGTCTTCGTCAACCTCGCCCGCCGCAGCCAGATCCTGGTCCACCGCCAGCTCACCCTGCTCGACACCATGGAGCGCCGCGCCGACGACCCGAACGAACTCGGCGACCTGTTCCGGCTCGACCACCTCACCACCCGTATGCGGCGGCACGCCGAGAGCCTGATCATCCTGTCCGGCGCCGCGCCCGGTCGCGCCTGGCGCCTGCCCGTCCCGCTGACCAGCGTCGTACGGGCCGCCGTCTCGGAAATCGAGGACTACGCGCGCGTGGAGGTGCGGCAACTCCCCGAGACCGCCGTCGTCGGCGCCGCTGTCGCCGACGTCACCCACCTGCTGGCCGAACTGGTCGAGAACGCCGCCCAGTTCTCCCCGCCCTACACCAAGGTGCGGGTCAGCGGCGAACCCGTCGGCAACGGCTACGTCCTGGAGATCGAGGACCGCGGCCTCGGCATGGGCAAGGACACCCTCGCGGAAGCCAACCGCCGCCTGGAGGAGTCCGAAGCCCTCGACCTGTTCGACAGCGACCGGCTCGGCCTGTTTGTCGTCAGCCGCCTTGCCCTTCGCCGCGACATCAAGGTCCATCTGCGCACCTCGCCGTACGGCGGCACAACCGCGGTGGTGCTGCTGCCGACCTCACTCCTGCAGAGCGCCCTGACCGCCCCGGCGGGCTCCCGCGGTGCTCCGGACCCCGGCCACGAGGCACCGTCCGCGCCGCCGGAACCGGGACCGCGCAGGACAAGCCCACCCGTCCCGGCCCCGGCCCACCGCCCGGCGCTCGCAGCGCAGGCCGAGATTCCCACACCGCCCGGAGTCACCGCCCTGCGGCTGCGCGGCGCCCCGCCGCAGACCGAGAACGGCGAACTCCCGCGCCGGGTCAGGCAGGCGCACCTCGTCCCGCAGTTGCGTGAAGAGCCCCCGGCCAAGGAGCCGGAGGACCAGGCAACGGGCGCGGAGGAATCCCCCGAACGCACCCCCGAACAGGTACGGGACCGAATGACGGCGTACCGCAACGGCTGGACCAGGGGCGGCGGCGCGGCTCCAGGCACGGGCGCGCGTGGCATGGCAGCACCCCGCCCGCCCGCGCTTCGCATGCCCGCGCCTCGCACCGCCGCCGCCCCCGGCAGCGAAGGAGACAGACCATGACCGAGCACGAGACAGCCGCAGCCCGCCACACCCTTGGCGACCTCGACTGGCTGCTGGACGACCTCGTCCTGCGCGTCGGCGAAGTCCGCCACGCGGTCGTGCTGTCCAACGACGGCCTGCCGGTGGGTGCTTCAACCGCGCTGACCCGCGAGGACGCCGAGCATCTGGCAGCCGTCGCCTCCGGATTCCACAGCCTGGCAAAGGGAGCGGGACGCCACTTTCACGCCGGGGGCGTACGCCAGACGATGGTGGAGATGGACGACGGCTTCCTCTTCGTGGCGGCCGCGGGCGACGGGTCCTGCCTCGCCGTACTCACCTCCGTCGTCGCCGACATCGGCCTGATCGCCTATGAAATGGCGCGTCTCGTCAAACGTGTCGGCGAGCATTTGCGCACCCCGCCGCGCATCATCGCGACGTGACGAACATGACCGACGCATCAGACATGGCCGACATCGTCGGCAGCCAGTGGTACGACGCCGAAGCCGGCCCGCTCGTCCGCCCGTACGCGATGACCGGCGGGCGGACCAAGCCGGGCCCCAGCAACGTACGGTTCGACCTGATCGCACTGGTCGACATCGCCGCCGACGCACCGGGCGCCGCAGAGGAGTCCCTCCTCGGCCCCGAACACCGCGCACTGCTCACGCTGTGCCGCTGCGAGACCCAGTCCGTCGCGGAACTCGCCGCCGACGCCGATCTGCCGGTCGGTGTCGTACGGGTCCTTCTCGGCGATCTCCTCGAAGCGGGTTATGTCCGCGTCAGCCGCCCCGTACCGCCCGCTCAGCTGCCCGACGAGAAGATCCTCAGGGAGGTGATCGAGGGACTGAGGGCTCTCTAGCGCGCACGCGCCCAGTCGGCTCTGGTCAGGGCGTACTCGACATCGCCCCGCTCGGCACCTTCGATGGTCTCCGGCCACTCCTCGAAGAAGGTCCGGACATAGCTCAGGCCCGCTTTCTCCATCACATGCCGCGAACGGGCGTTGACCGTCATCGTGTTCGCGGTCACCCGCAGCACGCCGAGCTCCGTGAACCCCTTGCGGATCAAGGCGGTCGAACCCTCCGTGGCGTAACCGTGCCCCCAGGCTGCCCTGCCGAGCCGGTAGCCGAGTTCCACCACGGCGGCACTGTGGTCGTCCTGCGGCCGGAATTCGAACCAGCCCAGAAATTCGCCGGTGGTGCGCTCCTCGGCCGCCCAGCAGCCGCGGTTGTCGATGCACGGATAGTGACGGAGGAACCGTGGCAGAGACTCGGCCTTGACCGCTTCGCGGGTGGTGGGCCGGCCTCCGTTGATGAAACGCATGACCTCGGGATCGTTGTCGAGGTCGAACAGATGGTCCACATCGGCCTCGCTGAAAGGGCGAAGCCCAAGACGGTCGGTCGCAAGGAAGTAGGGCATGACCCGATCCTCGGCACACCCGGCGGAAGCCGCCAGCGAATATCCTGCGGCCTCGCCGGTCGCGCCCCTCCGGTGCATGGAGTGGCTACAGAAGGACTGCGGGAAGACTGCGGGAAGACTGCGGAAAGGGCTGCAGAAATGGGCATCGAATGGGCCCGGAACAATCACAACGCTCTAAAAGCGATCCCTTCCCACCGGGGAGGGCCGCCCTTGGTCCTCGCCGACACACGGCGCCTCGTGCACTGCTTTCCCGCCGCCGATTACTTCGAGCACCGCCGCATTCCGTTTGTTGTCGCGGTCAACTGCTTCGCCGGCGCCCGCACTTACGGTGCGCATGAAGTCTCACGCGCCCTCGATCTCGATCGCGGGACACCTGTGGTGCTGTGCGACGCGCGTGATCACGACTCCGGAAAGGAAGTGCTCGTACGACTGGTCGAATATGCCAGCCGGATGCACACTGTCCGGCTGCTCGATTCCGTCGGCTGGCTGCACCTTGCCGTGTCGTCCCTCGTACGAAAGGCTTACGGGCGACGCGCGGCCACGGGGAACGTATGAGCGGGGAGGACCGACCATGGCGTTGGACAAGGGACTTGACTGGCTACTGGACGACCTGACGAAGAGGATTGAGTACATACGTCACGCATTGGTGCTTTCCAACGACGGTCTGGTGACCGGAGCGAGTACGGGACTGGCGCGCGAGGACGCGGAACATCTCGCCGCGGTCTCGTCCGGTCTGCACTCCCTGGCGCGCGGGTCCGGACGGCATTTCCGCGCGGGCAAGGCGCGTCAGACCATGGTCGAGTTCGACGAAGCGCTGCTCTTCGTCACGGCGGCAGGCGAGGGAAGCTGTCTGTGCGTCCTCAGCGCGGCCGAGGCGGATGTCGGTCAGGTCGCGTACGAGATGACGCTGATGGTGAACCGGGTCGGCGAGCATCTGGGCGTCGAGGCCAGGCAGCCGGGCGGGACTGCCCGCTGAGCTGCGGGAATTCGGCTGGGCATGGCCCGGTCCGTGGAGTTTTCCACAGGCCGGGCGGGAAGTGCCGCAGTCGGGCTACGGTCGTCACCGAGAGTATTCACACCTCACGGGGGAGACCGTCATGACGGTGAAGGAAGCATCGACGCGCAGTCTGGCACCGCACGCACCGCACGCACCGCACGCACCGCACGCACCGCACGCACCGCACGCACCGCACGCACCGCACGCACCGCACGCACCGAGCAGTCAGACAGCAGCCGGAAGCGGCGCGGCGGTGGGCAGTCTGGCACTGGGCCGGGCCGCTCAGGAACTGGACCTGAAGCGGGGCGAGCTGGATCTCGCGGTCCAGTTGGGGCACATCCGCACCACTCCCGGTGCGAGCGGCGGCCCGCCACGGATCGACCGGCAGGAGGTCGACCAGCTGCGCAGGGCGGAAGGATTCCCGGACGCCCTGCGGGACCGGGTGAGGACCGTGGGCACGGTCGAGGGCGCGCGGCTCATCTCGATCAGCCCGGCGCGGTTCACCCGGCTCGCCCGCACCGGCCATGTCATCCCGATCCGGTTTTATCTGAACCGCTACCGCGCGGTCGTCTGGCTCTATCTGGCCGAAGAACTCAGCGAATTCGCCCTCGCCCATCCCGACCTCCTCAGCGGCAGGACCCCGCCCGCTCTTCGGACGATGCTGGACAAGGGCGAGGACCGGCGCCCACGGAACTGGCGGGGCCGACGGCTCGGACTGCTGCTGCGCAGGACCGAGGACCCCTGGGAGCGGGCCGCGGCGATCGCCTCGGTACTTGACCCGTTCGCCGTGGCGGAGGTGGTGCCCGATCCCTACGAACGCTCGCATCTGCGGGTGCTCCGGCCCGAACTCGTCCCGGGCCGCCCGGAATCGCAGGCCGGGAGAGAGGTGGTGGGGCGGCTGCTCCTGGCGGGCCACCCGGACGAGATCCTCTGGCACCGAGTGAGCCTGGCCCATGCCCTGCGGGAGGCGCGCGAGCTGCGCCCGGCGCCACGGCCCGCCGCGAAGACCGACCCCGAGTTCAAGGGTGAGGAAGTTCCCGGGCGCCCCCGGCTGATGCCGGTGCGCCGAAGTCCGTACGGACACGGCCTGCTCAGGCGACTGCGCATCAGAAAGACGGGGCCTGTGGGCTGACTACGGGTCGCTCGCAACTGTCGGAGCCTTGATGGGGCGGCCGGGGACCGAACCGGCTGACCGACCGACGGGCCGACGCCTCGGCCGCCGACCTTCCCAACCTGATGGAGGCGCGGGTATCGCGCCAGAGCGGCGGCATCACGGGCCGCGCCCGCAGCATCCACGGCATCGACTGACCGGTGCTGCGACGGCGGCAGGAGCCGAACAAGCGGTGCGGCCCACGGCGGCGCCGATGCGGCACGAAAACCAGTCGCCCGCCGCTCGTTGAACGACCGGCTCCCGGATGCGCTGCGACCGAAACCCGCAGCTGATCGAGTGGTCCGAGCGCGAGTTCAGTGCAGCCTTGCGGAGTGCGGTCCCCTTTCCCGTACAACGTGTTGTTCGTGTCGTTTCCTCTCTCGGAATCTTGGACGCCGGACCGGCATGAAGCTGCGCTGTTGGCCCGCTTAAGAAATCCTCGATGGACTCTGAAGTCACCGATGGGCAGATTGGTGCAGGTCCACCGGCCGGTACTGCCGCAACCGTCGCATCCGCCGCCGCACCCGCCGGAGCCGTCACACCTGTCCTCGGTCACCCCCACCACGATGCTGGAGCCGCCCCGATGAAGGCACTTGTCAAGCAGCACGCCGAGCCAGGTCTCTGGCTCATGGACGTGCCGGAGCCGGAGACCGGCCCCGCTGACGTGCTGATCAAGGTGCTGCGCACCGGGATCTGCGGCACCGACCTGCACATCAGGTCGTGGGACGGCTGGGCCCAGCATGCCGTCAGTGCGCCCCGCGTCCTCGGCCACGAGTTCGTCGGCGAGGTCGCCGCGGTCGGCGCCGACGTCCAGGACATCGCGGTGGGCGACGTGGTGAGCGGCGAGGGCCACCTCGTCTGCGGCAAGTGCCGCAACTGTCTCGCCGGCCGCCGCCATCTGTGCCGCAGTACCATCGGCCTCGGCGTCGGCCGCGACGGCGCGTTCGCCGAGTATGTCGCGCTGCCCGCGTCCAATGTCTGGGTGCACCGCACGAAGGTCGACCTGGACATCGCCGCGATCTTCGACCCGTTCGGGAACGCCGTGCACACCGCGCTCTCGTTCCCGCTGGTCGGCGAAGACGTACTGATCACCGGCGCGGGCCCGATCGGGATCATGGCCGCGGCCGTCGCCCGGCACGCCGGCGCGCGCAATGTCGTCATCACCGATGTCAGCGAGCCCCGCCTGGAACTGGCCCGCAAAGCCGGCGCCACCCTCGCTCTGAACGTCGCCCAGAGCGACATCGCCGAGGCGCAGCGGCAGCTCGGGCTCAAGGAGGGTTTCGACATCGGTCTTGAGATGTCCGGCCGCCCCGAGGCGATGCGCGACATGGTCGCCAATATGACGCACGGCGGCCGCATCGCCATGCTGGGCCTGCCCGCGGACGAGTTCGCCGTCGACTGGTCGAAGATCGTCACGTCGATGATCACAATCAAGGGCATCTACGGCCGCGAGATGTTCGAGACCTGGTACGCGATGACGGTCCTGCTCGAAGGCGGCCTCGACCTCTCGCCGGTGATCACTGGCAGCTACGGTTACCAGGACTTCGACGCCGCTTTCGACGAGGCCGCCACCGCCCGCAGTGGCAAGATCATCCTCGACTGGACCGTCTGAAAGCTTTTCGTTAAGGAGCCCCACCATGTACGCGTCCGTCCGCGACGACCTCCGCACCACCCTCGAGGAGATCCGCGCCGCCGGTCTCTACAAGCCGGAGCGGGTCATCGCCACCCCGCAGAACGCCTCCGTATCTGTCGCCTCGGGTGACGTGCTCAACTTCTGCGCCAACAACTACCTCGGTCTCGCCGACCACCCCGAGGTCGTCGCCGCCGCCAAGGAAGCGCTGGACCGCTGGGGCTACGGCATGGCCTCCGTCCGTTTCATCTGCGGCACGCAGGACGTGCACAAGGAGCTCGAGGCACGCCTGTCGGCGTTCCTCGGCCAGGAGGACACGATCCTCTACTCCTCCTGTTTCGACGCCAACGGCGGCGTCTTCGAGACCCTCCTCGGCCCCGAGGACGCGGTCATCTCCGACTCCCTGAACCACGCCAGCATCATCGATGGCATCCGCCTGTCCAAGGCCCGCCGCCACCGCTACGCCAACCGCGACATCGCCGACCTTGAGCAGCAGCTCAAGGAGACCCAGGACGCCCGCCGCCGCCTCATCGTCACCGACGGCGTGTTCTCCATGGACGGCTATGTCGCCCCCCTCGCCGAGATCTGCGACCTCGCCGACCGCTACGACGCGATGGTCATGGTCGACGACTCGCACGCAGTCGGCTTCGTCGGCCCCGGCGGCCGCGGCACCCCCGAGCTGCACGGCGTGATGGACCGCGTCGACATCATCACCGGCACCCTCGGCAAGGCGCTCGGCGGCGCGTCCGGCGGCTATGTCGCGGCCCGCGCCGAGATCGTGGCCCTGCTGCGCCAGCGCTCCCGCCCGTACCTCTTCTCCAACTCCCTCGCCCCGGTGATCGCCGCAGCCTCCCTCAAGGTCCTCGACCTGCTGGAGTCGGCCGGTGACCTGCGCGAGCGGCTGAACGCGAACACCGCGCTCTTCCGTACCAAGATGACCGAGGCGGGCTTCAAGATCCTGCCCGGCGACCACGCCATCGCCCCAGTCATGATCGGCGACGCCGCCGAGGCCGGCCGGATGGCCGAACTCCTGCTGGAGCGCGGCGTGTACGTCATCGGCTTCTCGTACCCCGTCGTCCCGATGGACCAGGCCCGGATCCGGGTCCAGCTCTCGGCCGCGCATTCCACCGAGGACGTGGAGCGGGCGGTGGCGGCCTTCGTCGACGCGCGGGCGACAATGGCTGGGTGATTGACCCCCGCCGGCTGCGTATCCTGCGTGCCGCGGCGGACCACCGAACGGTGACCGCCGCTGCCGCAGCGCTGTATCTGACCCCCTCCGCCGTCTCCCAGCAGCTCGCCGCGCTGGAACAGGAGACCGGTCACACCCTGCTGACCCGCAGCGGCAAAGGCGTACGGCTTACGGCGGCCGGAGAAATCCTGCTGGAGCACGCCAACGCGGTTCTGACCCAGCTGGAGCGGGCCGAGGCAGAGCTCGCGGCCTACGCGGGCGGCGCGTCCGGCGAGGTCACGGTCGCCGCGTTCGCCACCGGCATCGCCGAGGTCGTCGCCCCGGCCATAGGGCGCCTCGCCGCGGAGCACCCGGGCATCCGGGTACGCGTACGGGACGCCGAGGGCGACGAGAGCCTGCCACTGGTGCTCGACGGCGAGGCGGATCTGGCCGTCGCTGTCGAATACCGGGGAGCGCCCCGCGAGGACGACCGACGCCTGGCTCGCGTGCCGCTGTACGCGGAGCCCTTCGACGCCGTGCTGCACGCCGGCCACCCCCTCGGCGCGTCCGAACGCGTCGCGCTGGCCGAGCTCGCGGACAGCGACTGGATCGGTCCGTACCCCGGCAACCCCTGCCACGACATGGTGCTGCTCGCCTGCGAACTAGCCGGTTTCCAGCCCCGCCTCATGCACTCCTCGGACGACTTCCGCGCCGTCGTGGCACTTGCCGGAGCGGGCGCCGGGGTGGCGCTGGTACCCCGCTCGGCGCTGCGCGGGATGGAGTTGAAGGACACCGTCGTGCGGCCGGTGGCGGGCCCTGCCGCGACCCGCCGGGTCTTCGCCGCCGTACGCCGTGGAGCGGAAGCGCACCCCCTGTTCCGGCCGCTCCTCGACGCGCTCGCCGCGTCCGCGGCCGGACTGTCCACCGGCTGAGCGCAGCCGACCGGTCAGTCCTTGGCCGGCCCCGCCTCCATCGCCTGCTTCAGGTTGTCCAGGGTGGTGCGGATATTGCGGCGCTGGAAGTCGGCGAACGTGTGCCCCCGGGTCGCCAGCCTGTCGAAGGCATGGGCCAGCGCATCGGGCCAGGCACGCCGGTCGTCGGTCCAGGTCTCGGTCACCCGGGTGCCGCCATCGACGGCCGCGAAGCGGTACTCCCAGGTGGCGATGCGACCGGGCAGCACAGGCCGGCGCCGACCTATGGCACGCACCCGGAAGGCGAACCGCTCACCGGGGCCGCGGTCACTGTGCACCGCGTGGTCCAGCGCACCGGCACCCACGAACGCCCCCTCACCCGTCGAGTACCGTCGCGCCCCGGTTCTCCGGGCACGCGGCAGCCGCTGACGTGCCGACGGGTCCGTCACCGCGGCGGCACCGGCTTGCCGAAAAGCGCGTACTCGACCTGGCCGACCTCGCCGACGAGCCATGGGTCGGCAACGAATGGGCGTCCGGCCCCTGCCCCGACGTCGTGCTCGATGCCTGCGCCGCGGCGGGGTTCAGTCCCAACTTCGTGGTGGACAGCGAGGATTACGCCACGGCCCAGGGCTTTGTCGCCGCTGGTCTCGGAATCAGCCTGATGCCGAGAATGGGCCTGGGAAGCCGCCATCCCGGAGTCGTCGTACGCAAGGTCCGCAAACCCGAGCCGATCCGCGGGATCTACGCGGCGGTGCGGGAAACCTCGCTGCCCCAGCCCGCGTTGCGCGGGCTGATCGACGCTCTCAGGGACACAGCGGCACAGTAGAGCGGATACCGGCCATGGGCGGGGCCAGCCGTGCGCGTACGCCGGCCCAGCCGCTTCCAAGGCGGTCAGCGGAGCCGGCACACGGGCGGCCGTGTGCCGGCGGTGCATGGGGGAGCGGATTTATCGAGTAACCGTCAGGGCTGGGCGGTGAGCTGGAAGCTCTGTGCGGCCGAGTTGTCGCAGGAACGCTGAATCAGCTGGACGCCGCCCGCCGAGGACGCCGGCGTGCTGAGGCATTTTCCGCTGTGCCGGGCGACGAAGTGATAGCGACCGGAGGATTCCCGCACTGGTTGCCACTGCTGGTTGGCTCCGCCTCCGTAGGACCACAGCTGGAGGGGGGCATTGTCGGCGGTCGACACATTGGTCACGTCGATGACCTGCTGGCTGTTGGCTCGGACGCCTATGCGCATGAACCCGCCGTCCGTGGAGCGGAATTGGTACTGCTGAGCCGCGGTCTGATTGCACGCGTACTGCTGGATCGCGGTCCCATTGGCGGTGGCCGCTCCGCGGGCATCCACACAGGCGCCGGTCGCGCTGCCGGTGAGCGAATACCAGGCGGTCTCGGATATCGGGGCCGTCGGCGTGGGATCGCCTCCGCCGCCGCCCAGCCACTTCAGCCCGTCCACCAGGAACCGGTTCTGCGTGGCGTTGGCGAACGTGGAAGACAGTGTCGTTCCCGTGCTGTAGTCCACGGCGTTGTGCCCGAAGTTGGCGTAGAGCATCTTGTACTTGGTGTTGGTCCAGAGGATCGGGTAGTAGCCGCTGTACCAGGACTGGTTGGGGTCAGTGCCCAGTGGGAAGCTCACCGGGTCGACGGACGCAAGGATCTTGATGTCCGGGTTGTTGCGCAGGTCGTTCTGCCAGCTGTACCACTCGCTCACCGACGAGGTGAAGGTGGTGGGCAGGCCCACGGTCGAGGGATGCGTCCGGTCCTCGGTTCGCAGCACCGCGGTCGTCGGCCCCCAGGTGTTCGATTTGAAGCCGCCGCTGCCGAGGAACTGGTTGTGGTACCAGGGCCAGTTCTGCGCGTTGGTGGTGAATGCGGAAACGTGGAATCCCATCCAGGCCCCGCCCGCCCCCATGTACCGCTCGAATCCCGCACGCCGGGCCGCCGTCTGCGGCAGGTCGTCCAGGAAGAGAACCACCTGGTACTGGTCCAGGGCGCTGCTGCTCAGCAGATCCCAGTTGTTGGTCGAGGTGTACGAGAAGTTGTTGCTCGCGGCGGTCTGGGGAAACCACTGGTTGGCTTCCCTGACGAAACTGATGTGGGCCGCGTCCCAGGTTCCGTTGTAGAAGGCGATCACCTTGAACGCAGGAGCCTGGGGACCCTTCGTGTCTGAGTACGCGGGAGCGGAACTCAGGCCGAGCAGCATCGCCAGCAGCAGGAGCAGCCGTAAGCCGAACCGTGCCGAGCCGCCTCTGAATCTGTCCATCCGGAACCATCCTTTTCCATGCCGACGGTGCGGCCCGGGGGGGGCCGCCCCCGGGGGGGGGGGGGGGCGGCGCGGGGGGCGGAGGTGGGAGGGGGGGGCGGTGGGGTGTGGTTTTGTTGTAACAAAGAG